>JBGAFY010000002.1:0-28748 GCA_044226975.1 Rhabdochlamydiaceae bacterium | reverse complement strand
TTCTGGTACCCGAACACATGCTCAACACGAGATCGAATTTTTGATCTTGCTGTATTGGCCTGAGCCTGCCTTTTACACAGGGGCTTCCCTTTTTGTTTTTTAAAGTGAATCTTTGAACAAAACCCGTTTTCCTCCAGATAGGGGTCACGTCACGAAAGGGATTATAAAGCACGTTAAGGACTTATGAAGGATGTTCATTTACCTCTATATTTTTCATTTTTTCTCTGTGAAGCAGGCGAGATACTGTAGCCGGATGCACCCCGAACAGTCTGGATGCTTCTGCGGGAGTTTTCTGGCCGGAAGAGACTAGATTCACGATTTCTTGTTGCTGGATTAGTTTGAGTTTAAATCTTCGTCCTCCTATGCGACCTTCTCTACGTGCTGCCTCTAGTCCATTGCGCGTACGTTCACGCAGCATTGCCCGCTCGAATTCAGCAAAAGTAGCGACCATCTGCATCATCATCTGACCCGCAGGTGAGTTGGTATGGATAGCTTCAGTGAGACTTTGAAAGGCCGCACCCTTGTTCTGTATTTTTTCCATCAGCATAAGAACATCTTTCAGAGAGCGTGATAAGCGATCCAGTTTCCAAACCACCACCACATCTCCTTTGCGAAGTTGGTCAAGCAGGCGATTTAGCTCTGGCCGATCCCAACGCCCACTGGATGCTTTTTCCTCAAAAAGGAGTTCACACCCTGCTGACTTGAGTGCCGTCATTTGGGCGCTCGTATCCTGTTCCTTGGTTGAAACACGCGCATAACCGATCAGCATGATTGCATAACCTTATTGCAAATTATTTTAATAATGCAATATATTAATGCGACACGCAACCCCTTGGGTTGTCAATATGGGTTTCCCCTGTTGTCCAAACGATCCTTTGTGCAACTATCTTTCCCAGGAATATAATCATGCCTCGTCGATCGCTGCTTTCTGACGCCGAACGAAAAACGTACTTTATAATCCGTTTCGTGATGTGACCCCTAAAAGAGGGGAAAAGCTATCGCTCGATCTCTCGAGAGCTAGATATTAGCAAAAACACTGTAGCCGACATCGTTAAAAGAAGCAGGAAAAATTCTTAGCGTGTCATTCCGCCCCATCCCTGAACCGACCCGTATGCGCTTACTCAGCTAAACATTTTTCCAAGAGTTTGCAGCACCATGGACGCTGTTTTGGTATCCAAAGTTCCAAGCTTTTTGATCAGCCTGGACTTGTCTATCGTACGAATTTGATCAAGGACGATATTGCCTTCCTTACCGTCAAACGTAACAAGGACACGGGTGGGGTAACTTCTGACCTTGCTCGTCATGGGGGCTACAATCAGTGTTTTTATATGCTGGTTCATTTCGTCAGGAGAAATGACCACATAAGGTCTTGTTTTTTTAATCTCAGAGCCTTGAGAAGGATCAAGAGAAACGAGAAAGACATCGAAGCGATATGTCTCTAGCACTGCCATTCTTCTTCATCCCACGAATGTTCCAAAGAATCCGCATCCAAAAGCGTGTCATCCTGCTTTTGCGCCATCAGCCGAAAGCATTGTTCCCATCCCGTACGGACTTCCTCACATGGCGTGACAATCAAGGCGTGATCCTCTACATACAAGTTTACAGCTTTTTTCATCCTGCAGTGTTCAAGAATCGCTTTTGGAATTCTCAACCCTTTTGAATTGCCAATCTTAATAATTTCGGTGCGCATCTTGTTCCCCTCTCGTGTATCTCTATATATTGTAATTACTTTGTACGTCCTTATCAAGTTTGACTTTCGTGGGGTCACGTCACGAAACGGATTATAAAGCATGTCAAGAGCTAATCTTTTTGGAATGGTCGTAGAGGTCTGAATCTCTCTTGTTTAATCCTCATGGAGTGCCCCCCGTTTAGAAAGGACAGTTGATAGGTCTTATTTTCAAGCCTTTTCTCCCTACACCTAAGCTGCGTTCATTTGAAGTAAATATTGTCTTGGAGAGAGCATTTTTAACCCCTTGTGGGGCGCTTTCTCATTATAATCTTCAAACCATTGAGGCAGTTGTTCCAGTGCCGGCGCTTAACCACAGCTTAACCGCATTATCTAAATGACTTCGCTCTTGAAGAGAAATAACGCCTATTGTGTTAGAAATTTTCTCTCTTTTAATTGCCATAAGTTTATCTATCATAATTTGAGACGGTTCTAACAAGCCATTCTTTTTTGTGGGGTTAATGGTCAACCTGAACAAAGGGGCATCAATTAAAAAAGAGGTAATAGGGCAAACAACAATACTCATATGTGTTGGATTAAAAAGATCAGACTGTATAATAACGGCTGGTCTTGTTTTCCCGTAATCTCCGCTGAGCTTGCAAATGACAACATCCCCTCTTTTCATGAGCTATGCCAATCTGTGACATCACTGCTATTTTCCCATTCTTCCGTTTCTTCACTGTTATTCATTTGGCTAGCCAGGAGTGATTGACGCTGTGCTTCTTGAGCTAAAAGCGTATGATTATTTCTATTAATAAATTCCTGTAACGCCTGATTCACAATCCAGTTTTTTCCTCTGTGGAGAGAATGAGCGAGATAGTCAAGCTGTCGCCTTAATTCTGGTGCTAATCTGATACTGGTCGTAATTCCTTTCGTCATTGGTTCCCTTCTCCCTATAGATATGCAATACTATATATTGCACATTGTTTTATCTTTATCAACTTATTTAAAACAACCGAACTCTCCCTGAAACTTCCCAACTATCACAAAAGGTATACTTTTTATGATAGTTGAGAAGAGTAAAATGAAACACTAAAGTCATCAGGAAAGAAACCAAAAACGCTTCTTGGATCTTTTATCTTCAAGAGGTTTAAAAGATGAAGTCATAGTTGTAATCTGAGTCTGGAACCACTTTTCTCTCTCTTGAGCAGCCTCAAGCTGATATTTCAGAAAACAAACCTCTTGTTTGAGCAACACATTTTCTGTCTCCATGTTTGTATTCGATGTATCTTCTTGACCTTGGATGTCCTCTTTGGAAGTGTTCTGTCTGTGTCCTGATGTATCCTCACAAATCTTGCCAAACACTCTCATGATTTCACTTTTATCAATCACCTTCTTGCCAGAGTAATCTTTCTCTACAGATATTACGTTGTTTTTAAGATAAGATTTATAAAAATGACTGCGACTCACGCCCGCCAATTTAGCCGCTTGAGAAATGGAAAGTTTCATTGTCTTTGGTTGTCCTAAGTTGCATTTAAAATTCTGTCCTATTTGTTTTCAAACTTACAGCTCATTTATACGAATGACTATCCAGATAAACGAAGCCCGCTACGTGTAGTAGCGAGCCAGCATATTTCCTTATTCACATCCTCTCTTTTCTTAATTCTTCTGTTATTACAAGCATTCTCATTCCTACATTCCAAAGATCCTTGGCAGCCTGTTCTATCTCAATGCAGGCATCACAGATTTTCTCGATAGATTTTTCCAAATTTTTTAGATGTACCTCGTGATGAGTGATGGTTGGCTTAGACATTTGAGCCTCCTTGCCTTTGATCCTCTTTATCGACACATGCCGCCAATGATGACAGCAATGAGCCGAACTCTGAAGCATCAGCGGTTGAAGGCGTTAGGGGTTTTGTTTTGAATGTTGAATGAAAATGAGATAAATGAAGATTAGTCATAATCAACTCCTATCGTTGGTTGTGATCAGTGGCATATGGGTGTTTCAGCACCTGTATGTCACGCCTAAACTCTATTATATCTTTTTTAAACAATCAATAATTTTTTAAAACTAATTGTTTCATAATGAAGGTATATATTATACATTGTTAATGTAAGTAAGGATCATTCCTATGGGCTTAACCATCAATTTAGACACTGAATTAGTGAAAACGGCGCGGATTCATTCCGCAGTAGAAAGTCGCTCTGTTCCGAAGCAAATTGAGTACTGGGCAAGAATAGGGCGTATCGCAGAAGAGAATCCCGATCTGACCTACAATGCCATCAAGGGTATCTTGCTCGGACTTGAAGATATAAAGATCGGAAATGTTGAAGAGTATCCTCCGGAATTCCTATGAAAATCTTACAGTCCAATACTTTCAAGAAAACTGTTAAAAAACTCCATCAAAACCAGATTCCAGAGCTTAAAAAAGCAATAGAAAAAATAACGAATAATCCCTTGATTGGAGACATGAAAAGGGGAGACTTGGCAGGCGTCCGAGTTTATGAGTTTCACGTTCACCCTCAACTTGTATTACTTTCTTATCTCTATGAAGAAAAAGGGGGTCTATTAAAGTTGATTGATGTGTCTTCGCATGAAAATTTCTACACGGCTGTAAGGGGTAGTGTGAGAGAAGCTGCCTCTAGCCCATAATCCTTGTTTTTGAAATATTTTCGTCCAAAGCTGAATGGCTTTAATAATGCCTCAAAAAAGATCGTTGGATTTCACAGAATATCTAAAGGAACCCCAGCCTAGGATTTGAGGCGATGGGTCATAGAGCCAGCAGTTAACGAGTTGAACCAGAAGAGCCATTTTAACATCGTATTCAAGAGCGTGAGGGAGGGGAGATCCATTAAGAAGCTAGAGTTTTTCTTTTCTGAAAAGTAGAAAATCCTAAATCTGTTTTGTGCCCGTGATGGGCGCTTGCGCCGAAGCGAAGTGTTGCAAATTTTTTGCAACGTATAAGGCCTAACAGGCACGTTTTAGACACTGAAGTGCAATCTGTGATTTTTTAGCGAATGGAAAATCCCCCACCCTCAAAACGTCCCTAAATCGCTCATAAATCGTCTTCAGAAGGGGGAAAGGTAAAATATGTTAGAAAGGGGGAAAACATTTACCCCCTCTGAAAACGCTTAAAAAGGGGTTTAAAATCGATGTGGGCTTAAAGACGGGATTTTAGGTTTTATTCAGGAAAAAACGTCTCATCCATAAGCTGCTCAAAGGTATAGAGGCATTGATCGGGGAAGGTTTTTTCGTCTAGCCCTGTTTCTTTGGCTGCTTTAAATCTTGCTATCTTGTATGCATTGCCTAAGGATTCATCCAATTTACTCTTAAGGCTTGGATTGTCTTCAAGATGAATTTTGACTTGTATCCTTTGTTCTTTAATAGAATATACCCAGCTATGCCCTCTCATGTTTGGTTGAAACTGCCACTTGAGTAGATGAGAAATGACCAAAGACAACCGATTAATGAGTTCATGCTTCTCACTTCTTCCCAAGGCTTCCATCTCCTCAATGATATTATCAAAATCTACTTCACTCATTTTCTTGTTCCTTAACAGTTGTGCCGTATGAACAGCCCATCCATAAATGTCTTTTTCATGACTTGGATACATCTTCTTTTCTCCTGTGAATCTTGAGACCACTCTACCACATTCTTGAAGAGGCAAAGCCCTTTTTTGTCCCCTGTGCTATGCTCGTGATGGGCGCCTGCGTCGAAGCGTTTTGTTGCAAATTTTTTGCAACATATAAGCGCACCTGTCATCACTCCGTTCAACAGGATATTCGGATTTTCATTTCTTTCTGCTTCCCGTTTCAAACATTCCTGGAAAAAGGGGGAGGGTTAAACAGGGAGAGCCATCTCCCTGCCCTACCCTCTTTCTGGCTGGGTCATTGTCTGAAATCGAGAAATCAAAAAACTAAAGGTCTGCAAGTCCTGTTGAACGGAGTGATGACAGGCGCGCTTATACGTTGCAAGTTTCCTTGCAACAAAACGCTTCGGCGCAAGCGCCCATCACTAGCATATCGCCCTGGACAAAAAATGTCTTTGACGCTTCAGGGTGTGGTAGAGTAAGGGCGACAGAAATGAACGTAACAATCTAACTGATGAGAGAAAACACCTGATGCCCCTGACCAAATTCCTTGATCCTAAAAATGATGTCGCCTTTAAAAAAAATCTTTGGAACAAAGAAAAAATAAGGACATTCTCATTCATTTTCTCAACGATATGATGATCGTCTTTAGGGAAAAGAAGCCCATCGTTGATGTGACGTTTCTCAAAACCATTCAAGATCCGGAAATTCTGCCAAGAAAACAAGCATTGTCGACATCATGTGTGAAGATCAGATAAAAATACATATGTGGTCGAAATGCAGGTCGCCCAGCATAAGGATTTGAAAAAGAGCCCAGTATTACGCCTCAAAAGCATATGTCAGTCAGATGGAAAGGGGCGGAATCTATGAAAAACTTAACGAAGTGATCTTTATTGCGATTGCTAATTTCACCATGTTCCCTGAGAAGCAAAGCTATAAATCCGATCATGTGATCCTGGATAGAGAGAACCACCAGCACGATCTAAGGATTTCTCCTTCACTTTCCTTGAACTGGAGAAAGGTTACCAAGACGAAAGACCAACTTGTGTCCATGATTGAGAAATGGGCGTATTACTTCAAACATGCTGAGGAGACCTCGGAAGAAGATCTTCATAAGCTCTTTGAAGACGACGTGATTATTCAAAGAGCTTATGAAGAACTGAACAGATTTCACTGGGAAGAAGAGGAACTCAGAGCCTACGAAGCCGTGATCAAACATGAGATGGATTATCAGGCTTCTCTCGACTTCAAATTCGAGCAGGGAATGCAGAAGGGATTACAGCAAGGGATAGAAAAGGGGAAAGCTGAAGGAGAGAGAGAAGGGATTGAAAAAGGTTTGAAAGAAGGCGAAAGAAAAATGCAGATTCGAGTCGCTCAAAACATGCTCAAACAGGGCTTGAGTATTCAGAATATTGCCTCGGCGACAGGGTTAAGCTCTCAAGAGGTCAAAAAGATTCAGGAAACTCGGTAAAATCCAGCCTTTAAGCCAACATCGATTTTAAGGCCATTTTTAAGCGTTTTGAGAGGGGGTAAATGTTTTCCCTAACCTTTCCAGATTTTACCTTTCCCCCTTCTGGCGACGATTTGGGAGCGATTTAGGGACGTTTTGAGGGTGGGGGGTTTTCCATTCGCTAAAAAGACGGATTGGAATCTGCTTTTAATGGATTTTGTTTTTATCTTTTTGACAAATTTGCCTTATGGGTATTGATCTATTTAAAATCAGGTGATATAAATCAAAATGATCTACAGAAAATCCTTCCTACAAATTGAATCTCGATGTACTAGTTAAGTCAAAAGTATAACAAAGTTCTATAATAAATATTTGATTCTTGCATACTTTACTCTTTACCTGCTTCCCCAAGCAGATTGAAGAGCCTTTTTTTTCTTCTTCCCTCAAGTCTTTTCAGTGGTTCTTTCCTTTTTGAGGTCTGGAAGTCATTTCAAATCCCCTTTTTAGAGCCATACAGCCTTGGAGTTATGAGGATGTGGCGGGGCAGTGGAAAGAGTGAGAAAAGAGTTATCCACAGAAAAATTACCAAAATCGTCATTTCTTTTTGCTTGTTTTTTATACTTTTAATAAGGTGGACACCTCGAATAACCCTGGTAATTTTTTCTAAAGGTCTTTGTGGGTTTGCGTTGATGTTGTAAAATAAGCCGTTGAATTTAGATATTTTTCGGAGTTTTTAAGGTGTCTCAGTTTGGCTTGTTTGATTTTTCTGATCGTTTGGCAGCGTTATCGGCGTTTGGGGATCCGTTGGAGCGTTTGAGTCAAGTTGTAGACTTTGAGGTGTTTCGCTCACCTTTAGAGTCAGGCTTCAACTTCTCTGTGGGTTCTCAAGGGGGACGTCCACCCTATGATGCGGTTTTGATTTTTAAGGTTCTGCTTCTTCAAAGCCTTTATCATTTGTCGGACGATCAAACGGAATATCAGATCAAGGATCGGTTGAGTTTTATGAGATTTCTGGGTCTTGACTTGAGTCAGAACATTCCCGATGCCAAGACGATTTGGCTATATCGGGAGCGTTTGAAAAAAGCTGGACTGATGGATCGTCTTTTTGGTCTTTTCGATCAGGCTTTGCGGGAGAGAGGCTATTTGGCCATGGGGGGACAGATTGTGGATGCCAGCATCATCCAGGCACCTCGTCAACGGATGACGAAAGAGGAGAAAGCCCAGGTGAAAGCGGGGGATATTCCTGAGTCCTGGCAATCGAACCCTGCCAAACTTGCTCAGAAAGACCGCGATGCGCGGTGGATCGTCAAATACAGCAAGGCCAAAGAAGAAGAGAAAGCCGTTGATCTTGCGGTTCCTCTTTTTGGGTATAAGAATCATGTCTGCATCGATCGGCGCTTTGGCTTTATCCGCAAAGGCCACGTGAGTGACGCCGGCCTTTATGATGGAAAAGCGTTGCGCCATCTCTTGGACAAAAACAACACGTCCTGTTCTGTGTGGGGAGATACGGCCTACCGCAGCCAGGACAATGAGAGGCTTTTGGCAGAAAATGGATTTCGTTCCCAACTGCATCGCAAGAAACCCAGGAACAAGACCATGCCCGTCCATTGTCAGCGCGCCAATGGCAAGAAATCCAAAATCCGTGCCCATGTGGAACACGTCTTCGCCGTTCAAAAAGAGCGCATGGGACTGGTTATCCGCACTATTGGTCTTGAGAGAGCACGGATTAAAATCACTCTGGTCAATCTCACGTACAATATGCAAAGACTCATTTTTTGGGAAAAACGAGCGACCCTCACAGGATAAATCCATCCACAGTTCAATAAAATGCCTAAAAATCAGGCAAAGTCATCATAAAACGCCACCTCCTACAATACAACCAGAGCACTCAAAAAACCTGAAATGACCTCATCTCTTCACATTTAACAAAACAATCCAAAAAATAACCCTTATTCGAGGTGTCCAGTTTTAAGTATTTTCTACCTTCATAAAAGCCTTATGTTGCTTGGGTTTGACGATACTAATTATCACATTTACACTACTAACTATCACTTGTGATCTTTATGTTTCTGTGTATAACTTTCCACATTGAAAAGATTCAAACCGTCAAAAACGCATATGAAAAAATGTCTCAAACCAATCAACCAAAATGACCAAGAAGTTGTTGTTCAAAGCAACTATTTAGTAGAAGCTCATTACCGATTAACACTACAGGAAAAAAGACTTATTTTATGGTTAATAAAAGAAATTGGGAGAGAAGATACAGATTTCAAAAAATATAAGCTTACCATTACTGAGTTTTCACAAATGATGGAGCTTAACCCTAAGACTCAATACAAAGAGATGAAAAAAGTCACTAAGGCTTTAATTATTCGACCAATTGAAATTGATAACTCAGAAACAAAAGAAACTATGCAAATGTCTTGGCTTTGTTTTGCACGTTGGGAGCCTAAAAAAGGAATTTGTTCTTTAGAATTTCATCCAGAATTAAAGCCTTACCTTCTGCAACTTAAAAGCCACTTTACCAAAATAGGGTTCGCGGACTTTTTAGGACTAAAGAGCGTCTATTCTGTTAGAGTATTTGAGCTTTTAGCTCAATATGAGCTAATGGGTAAAAGGAGAACGAGTATAGAAAATATTCGATCATGGTGTGGCATCGGGAGAGATGAATATCAACTTTATGCTCATCTTAAATCAAGAGTAATCAACAAATCCAAGACAGAAATCAACACCAAGACAGACTACGAAGTTGACTACACCGAGATCAAAGAATCCCGCAAAGTTATAGCCTTGGAATGGACGATTAAGAAAAAAAGCCCCTTAAAAAAAGCTCTGTCAGAAAAAATGTCTATCCTGCAAAAAGAATATCGCTCTGAACTAGCGTTAATTGAATCCTTGATCGAGTATGGATTTAGCAAGGGCATGGCTAAACGGCTTTTAAAGGGTCATGAGGAAGAAGTAATTAAGAACGCTTTAAGGGCGGTTAATATCCAGATTGAAAGAAATCATGTGAAGAATCCTAAAGCCATGCTGCAAACGGCGATTAAAGAAAAATGGCATCCTGAAGTTTTTAAGAAAAAGAAAAAATCTCCTTAACCTTTCTCACGTTTTGAGGAAAGCACAACAAAACACGGATGCTAGCTAGAATTTTTCTTTTCTGAAAAGTAGAAAATCCTAAATCTGTTTTGTGCCAGTGATGGGCGCTTGCGCCGAAGCTTTACAAACTCATTTTTGAGTTTGTGTAAGCGCGCCTGTTATCTCTCCGCTCAACAGGACATTCGGATTTTTATTTCTTTCTGTTTCTCGTTTCAAACATTCCTAGGAAAAGGGGAAGGGTTAAAAAGGGAGAGCCATCTCCCTGTTGTTCCCTCTGTCTAGCTGGGTCATTGTCTGAAATCGAGAAATCAAAAAACTAAAGGTCTGCAAGTCCTGTTGAGCGGAGTGATGACAGGCGTGCTTATATGTTGCAAATTTTTTGCAACACTTCGCTTAGGTGCAGGCACCCATCACGAGCATATCGCCCTGGACAAAAAATGGTTTTGACCCTTCAGGGTGTGGTAGAGTAAGGCAACAGGCTTGTTGCGTGATACAATCAGAGCGGCTAAAAGACATTCAAGAGCTAAAAGGAGCAAGAACCATGCATCCCAGACACGATGAAGACTTCTACGCTTGGGCAATGGAAGAGGCTAACTTATTGCGTCAACGCCGATTGAATGAATTGGATATTGATAACCTGATAGAGGAGCTTGAAAGCATGGGAGCGTCAGAAAAAAGAGAACTTGTCAGCCGTTTGTCCCAGCTTTTGATGCACCTCTTAAAATGGGAGTATCAACCAGGATTCCGAGGGCGCAGCTGGAAAGACAGCATTGAAGACCAGAGGTAGGAAATAAAAGAGAATCTAGAAGATAGCCCCAGCCTTAGATACAAAATCGATGAATTAATGCCGCGTATTTATAACAATGCGCGTAGAAAATTCAGACACGAAACAGGGTTGCAGGAGAAGATACTGCCTCCTTCAGTCCCTTACACGTTTAATCAGATCATGGATGAAACGTTTTTTCCTGAATAAAACCTAAAATACCGTCTTTAAGCCAACATCGATTTTGAACCCCTTTTTAAGCGTTTTCAGAGGGGGTAAATGTTTTTCCCTAACCCCTTTTACCATATTTTACCTTTCCCCCTTCTGACGACGATTTGGGAGCGATTTAGGGACGTTTTGAGGGTGGGGATTTTTCCATTCGCTAAAAAGACGGATTGAAATCTGCTTTTAATGGATTTTGTTTTTATCTTTTTGATAAATTTGCCTTGTGGGTATTGATCTGTTTAAAATCAGGTGATATAAATCAAAATGACCTACAAAAAATCCTTCCTACAAATAAATCTCGATTATTAGTTAAGTCAAAAGTATAACAAAATTCTATAATAACTATTCAATTTTTGCATATTTACTCCTTACCTGCTTCCCAAAGCAGGTTAAAGAGCCTTTCTTTTCTTCTTCCCTCAAGTCTTTTCAGTGGTTCTTTCCTTTTTGAGGTCTGGAAGTCATTTCAAATCCCCTTTTTTAGAGCTGTGCAGCGTTAGAGTTCAGGAACTACCATGGGGAGAAAGTGTATTTGAGTTATCCTCATCCTACTTTTTCAAGCATTTCCTAGGGTGGAGGCTCAAATTTGCCATTTTATCCCCGTTATCCACAGCACCCTTTTACAATCCTTTTAGAGGTTTTTAATAAGTTTTATATCCTTTTAGGGGGGTCTGTATCCCTTACTGGAAGCGGCTTTCAGGGAGGTGTATGTGTCCATTTTTGCGGTTGTATTTTTTCTTTATACAGACTATTTTTTTAGTGTTCTAAAAAATTATAGGGACACATATTGTCTAAAAATCGTATTGTCCGTAAATCTAATTAGCTGGTCACAGCATCTTACAAGCTAACCTTGAATGAGCAGCGTCTGGTTTTGACAGCGATTGCCAAAATACCTTTTGAGCAAGAGATAAAAAGAAAGGTTATTGTTACAGCAAAAGAGTTTCTAGAGTGCTTCCCTGATGTTGGAAAAGACCATGTTTATCAAGAAATGGAAAAAGCATCTGAAAATCTTTTTCAAAGATGGATACGAATAGAAGACCCGAACCAGATAGAAAAATTTAGATGGATCAGTGCTAAATTAATTTACAAAAAGGGGGAGGGGCGTGTTGGGTTTTCATTTAGCCCAGAGATCATTCCTTATCTTCAACAACTAAAAGAACGGTTTATAAAGTATAGTATCAGCGATATTTCAAATCTAAAAAGTACTTACAGCATCCGTCTTTATGAGATGTTGATGCAGTTTAAAAACACTGGAATAGTCATTGTCAGCTTAGAAGATTTTAAAGGGCGCCTTGGCATCATCAATAAATATGCAGATTATCGGATACTGAGAAGGAAGGTCATCGAACCAGCTGTTGCGGAGTTAAATCTGAAAAGCCTTTTTAACATCACTTTTAAAAGCGTGCGATCAGGTCGAGCCATTAAGATGCTAGAGTTTTTCTTTTCCGAAAAGTAGAAAATCCTAAATCTGTTTTGTGCCAGTGATGGGCGCTTGCGCCGAAGCTTTACAAACTCATTTTTGAGTTTGTATAAGCGCGCCTGTTATCTCTCCGCTCAACAGGACAGGCGGATTTTTATTTCCTTTCTGTTTCCCGTTTCAAACGTTCCTGGAAAAAGGGGGAGGGTTAAACGGGCCTGTTATCTCTCCGCTCAACAGGACAGGCGGATTTTTATTTCCTTTCTGTTTCCCGTTTCAAACGTTCCTGGAAAAAGGGGGAGGGTTAAACGGGGAGAACCGTCTCCCTGTCCTACCCTCTTTCTGGTTGGGTCATTGTCTGAAATCGAGAAATCAAAAAACTAAAGATCTGAATGTCCTGTCGTGACGTGAGGATAGACAGGCGCGCTTATATGTTGCAAAAAATTTGCAACAAAACGCTTCGACGCAGGCGCCCATCACGAGCATAGCACAGGGGACAAAAAAGGGCTTTGCCTCTTCAAGAATGTGGTAGAGTGGTCTCAAGATTCATAGGAGGAATCTATGGAGAAGGCTTACAAACTTTCTCTTTCTCTCGTCAGAAAAGAAACGCCGTTAGATTTGAAGCTTTTACCCGCGGAATGCCCCTACACGTTTGAGCAGATTATGAATGATGGGTTTTACCCGGAATAAAAGTTACTAACGGCTTCGAACTCTATAAAATTACAAACCTGGCATTTAAGCTAACATTTATTTTAGAACCTTTTTAAGCGTTTCCAGAGGGGATGTGAGGAGTTTTTAGAGAGTTGAAAAAGGGGATGACACCCCATAGATAGTTGTTTTAATGACAAAAAAATTGACACCTGGAAATTAAAGAGGCAATAGTATTATTCTGTTCTAGGCAAAAGGCTTTAAAATGTTTGGTTATTTCAAGATCCACCTCTTAGTATTAACTCTTCATTTAGCTTTAACGTCTTCCTCTTTTTCGTCTTTGGCCTCTTCCTCTACGGAGGATGAGAAACAAATACGTTCAACTTCTCTCAAGAAGAAATTAGATACTCTTAAATCGAAAATCACCAAAGCTCAGGACAAGAGGGAGATCTATGACTTAATCAAACTAAATGAAAAGTTTAATGCTTTGGCCTACGATAGGAGTGAATGGCAGAAGCAGGCGGAGAGATCGCAGTTAGAGAAATGGCCGAACCAGACGTGGAAACAGAGCGTAGGCAGTCATTTATTTTATCCACATCAGGTGGATGACTATCTT
Organism: Rhabdochlamydiaceae bacterium; assembly: GCA_044226975.1. Lineage (GTDB taxonomy): Bacteria > Chlamydiota > Chlamydiia > Chlamydiales > Rhabdochlamydiaceae > JBGAFT01. The sequence continues at coordinate 15,280 of JBGAFY010000002.1, read as the reverse complement.
TCATGTCCGTCGACGAGTCATCTAGTGGGTCGTCGGGATATCTTATGGTCTTTTGCGCTAGCCTCTGAACATAACCATCCTCTGGCCCAATACCATTTGGCTCGAAAATTGGATGATCTTCATGCCGAGCATAAGGGTGGGGCGCGTCCTGCCCTCCTCGATCATCTCTATAGATATTCATTGGACATTTTAGAGAAATGTATTCATGTCCCTCAAGCGTGTTACGTTGTGGCTTCGAACTATGGGTTTGAATCTCCCAAAGTAGGGGTGCGAGAGTTTAATCTTCAACGCTCATTGGAGCTCCATGAAGAAGGCGGCAAGCAGGATTCTCCTTCGGGTTATCGCAATCGGCTGGCTGTTTTAGTAAAGAAGCGCATTTATGCTGCTTCAAAAGAAGATATCCCTGGTGTCAAAGAGTATCAATCTGTCGGCAAGTATGGTCCAGCGTATGTTCATGCGGGTCATTTGGCTAAAAAGAGCAAAGAGAAGGAGAAGCTTTTTCGTGAAGCGATCAATTGCAATTTTTCCCAAGCCTATTTGGATTTAGGTTATTTGTACGCCAAAGAAGGTAAGTTGGAAGAAGCGGTTAAATGTTATGAAGAAGCGGGCAGGTTAGGTGTTCCGCGAGGCTATATTGTTTTGAGTCAAGATTTGATTGGTGACCGGACTGCCCGCTATGACAAGATTGAGCTAACGAAAATAAGCCGCCCTTCTATTGATCGTTCGATCGTTTATCTGAATAAGGCTGCAGAAGCCGGTGATGTTGAGGGATGGGAACAGCTGATCGGTTTATACAAAGAGTTGTATGATCATTTCAAGAATGAAGAAGACTTTAGGGACTTAGTCGCCTCTTTGGATTACGGCATTAAAGTGGGGTCGAGCTATGCCTATCGTCAAGCTCGTCTGATGTTCCCGGATCGATACGAAGAATTTATCGCGGCTTATGGTCCCCCTTATCAGCAGAATCTGATTGATTATGTGAGTCAGAAATTGGATTTTAAGGTTGAAGAGCAATGAGTTTTCAGAGGAAAGTTATTGAACAAGTTTTGATGGTAGCCTTATGGGTCACCCCCTGCATACTGCCAGGCTATTCTTCGGATGTATTTGAGGGAAAAAGTGAAGCCAGATTGACAGTCCATAACGTGGGTGTCGGTCAATGCTATGATTTAGAAATGTATGATTCGTTAAAGAAAAAGAAAAAATATATGTTGATAGGTTTTGGTATCGAGGAAGATCAAAATCCTTCTCCTGAATCTGTTTCTATTTCTTCAGGACGTTCTAAAGTCCATCTAACGCCTTCCGATTATCGTGTTCCAAGTCCTACCCGTCCCCTCTCGTCTCAAGAGCTAGTTAAAGAACTTAGGGCTAAGTTCAAGCAAGAAAACGGTACGGGAGAAGGGATTGATGTAGATACTGTTATTCTGACTCATCCGATGAAAGATCATGGACTTCTCATGGATCTATTCAGCTATGAAACGGATCGTCTGGAGCAATTATGGTTAGCGGGACTGCCAGAACAATACTATGAAGATAAGCAAGATAAATTCAGATCTTGGTTGGAAGCAAAAAGACTAAAAAAAACAGAAATTCGCTTCTTGGCAGTTGAGAAAACAAGTACAGGATCGATATATTCAAAAGAGAATAGAAAATATAAACAAGCCTATTTCACTCCTCTAGTTAAAGATGGAGAAAAGAAACTAAACTTCGGAGCGATAAAAGTTTCTTTTTTATCTGTTAATCCTACCCATTTCCAAGGATATGGAGGTACAGGCCTTGTCGGTAGTCAAGAAGTATTAAGGAGCTGCTTTCCTGAAGATAGTCAGAGTGATAGCCTTCTGCTTAAAATCATTTGTGGAAAAAGCTCGATTCTCTTAAGTGGGAGCGCCACAAGCTTGACAACCAATCGAGCGATAAACAATTATAGTGATGACCCCAAAGCTCTTCAGGCGAGCGTATTGGTCGCCAGCCAGTATGGGTCGACCTTGCAAGGAGCGAATAACAAGGAATGGCTGGAGAAGGTCAATCCCGAATACGTTATCATCAGCCATGGTTCTTCCCAGGCTACTTTTGATCAAACTTTTTATGATTCGCTCAAGGATCGGAAGGGATTGAAAGATTCCCTAAGCCCTCATGAGATTGAGGTTCAGCTTCCCGAAGAGCATGTTTTGACGACTCAACAGGGGATTTTCTCGACGTTGAAGAGCGGGACTATCACCATAGATCTTTATAAGAAGGGATTAAAGATCAGGACTGAGAAAGAGGGAGAGATCAGTCAGCCTGGTGTCAAGGATCCTCTGGAGAAGCAAAGCTCGGTATTGATCCGTCGTCCTGATCATCATTCACATTCGCTCCTGTTTTCTGCACGTTCTTCCCCGAATGCAAAATCTTCTCCGAAAAGTTCATCTGAAGAGATGAAGCGTGATTCAGGTTCCAGGGCTTCCAAGGTTTCCATAGGTATTTCTTCTTCGCCTCAGATAAAAAAGATTCGAGAGAAAGATTTACCCAGGGCGCAGAGCCTGTCTTTGATACAAGAAAAAGATTCTGCTCGTGAGAAGCTTCATGAGAAAACCCCTTTTCCGAAAACACCGTTTCCCAAGAAAGATAAACGGGAAAAACAGGAAAGACATGTTTCTCATAAAAATAGAAAGCAGGAGAATGTCAGAGAATTTAATAGTGACGAAAGCACTAGTGAGTCTAACACGCTCGAACGATCTGATCGTAAAAAAGCAGTTTCGGAAAAGAAACATAGGGCAAGAATCCTGTCATCCTCTCAAGAGAAAACAAACTCCAGAGAGAAACCAAATAGTAAAAAATTTTATAACCAGAAACAGAAACAATTAGATCATGTAAAAAATAAAGATAGAGAAGAAAAACCTGTAAGTAGCAGAGATTCTGTAAGCAGCAAAGATGATTCTTATAGCAATGAGAGTAGTAATTCTGTCACCCCTGAACAATCGAGAGAGAGTTATGATTCGTAAGTTTTATTATTACTTAAGAAAAAAGCTCGGATTATTAAATTAAATGGAGGAGAAGAAAATGCATATAATTAAATATCTATCAATTTTAATGGTCATTTTTAATTTTAATGCGAAGTGCAGCCAAAACACAGTCAAAATCAGCGGGCTTCTTGATGAAGATACAATGAAGTCGTTAAAAACGAATAAATATTTGTCCTTTTATGCTCTTCGGCATTCTAAAGACCAAAACCCGGAATATTCACAATATTTTGAAGGATATGGCTTAAAAGTTTCTCCTAAAACGATTAACCCAAATGTAGTAAGCCTTCGGTTAAATTTATGTGGATTGAGAGACGATAATATAATTCACATAGAAGATTTTAAAAAACTTAAAAAGTTAGAACTTCCTGCTAATAACATTACAGATGAAGGGATAAAGTATATTACACGTCTTTCTATGCTTGAAGTTCTTAATTTATCTAACAATCGCATAACGGATGAAGGTGTGAAGGAAATAGCTAAAATGCCTGCCCTGAAAACCTTAAATCTCTCTTCTAACAAAGAGGTTAGCAATCAAGGCATGGATTACCTCAGAGTAAATACTACCTTAGAAAATTTAACTATACATCTTACCGGAGTTAGTCTTGAAAAATATGAAGAAATGAAGTCGTGGAGCAAATTCAAGAATCTGGATTAATTACTGACCTTAAAACTAGTGTTTTTAACGCAATCCTTAAAAAAGATTTTGAGACACCATGAAAACTTTTATATATATATTAGTTTTTTTCGTTATATCATTAAATAATATTTCCATTTCATCCTCATCTTCACAAGAAGTTGAGGATAAAGCGTCTTATGGTAAATCATATCCAACTGCCTCACAGTTTCCCAACACAAAAACAGCAATACCAGAAGATGGAAAGGGTAAAATTGATGATTATTATGAAGGTTTTTTGAAAGAAAACTTAAAACATCAAATACAAGTAGAAAATCATTTATCTTTAGGAGGGCAATATACGGAAAAAGTTCGAGAAGCTATTAGAAAGTCTGACCAATTCGTAATATTTTTTATGTATAGATTTAATCATCCTGCTTTGATACATGATTTAGCCGATAAGTTTATTAAAACTAGAGAGAAAAAAAATAATGGCATACCACTTGTTTTTTTGGATCACCGTCCATTCTCAACTGATAAAAGTTATGGCGGCTACAGATCTTATGTAAGGTACCTTTATCAGAATGTTCCTCTATCTTTTGTTAGACTTCAAAGGCAAGAAGCTTTAGATCAAAGTAAAAAGTTTCACCATAAAGTTATTGTCTGTAAAAGACATAATGAAGAGGCTCTAACATTTATAGGGTCAGCCAATGCGACTTATGAGGCAGATAACCTGCATTCTGAAGATACATTGTTTATACGAAGTAATGACCTTGCTATTTATCTCTTGGATAATTTTAATAATTTTTTCACTCATAGCTCTGTGAGAATATTTGATGAAAATAGAGTTGAATCTAATACATCAAATAGAGAATATCTTGGGAGGTTCATTGAAATCTTGCAAAACTCGACTAAGATAATAGGAAATCCATCAAATCCATCTTTAAAATATAAGGGTATCCTAACATCTTTAGCCATCTCTGGTTTTTATAATGAAAAAAGAGGAAAAATAAATAACAAATGTCTCAACCTTATTGAAAATGTTATCTCAAAACAAGAAGGTTCTACTCTACTTTACTTCCAAAATTTTTTTAATATAGGAGTACCTAACAAAGGAACTCACCATTTCTTGAATGTCTATAATAGTTTTATTGACCAAAAAAATAACTCTCAGCTTGTTGTGGTATGGAATGATCATTCTTCTAAGGGAAAATATATTAAAAGTCTACAAGAGGATATTAAGACTAATAAGCAAAATTCAATTATTGCATTCACTCCTTATACAAAAGGTAAGTTTCATCATAAGGCTATAATTCAGTACCCAAAAGAAGGCGCCCCTATTCTGTATACAGGATCTTTTAACTTTTCAGAAAGTGCTCTGTTAAATAATTCCGAAATTATTATTGGCATTGAAGGCCTTGAATTAGTTGAAGATTATTTATGTTCTCTTCTGTGGAACTCGGATCTAGCAGACAAACCAAGCATATGGGAATTTTTTATGCGGAATGAAACTTTCCTCTCTAGAATAACAACCTTAAAATCACCTCTTTATTCTTTAGTCTATAACGTCAACTTCCGGAACGAAAAAAATATACAAAGATTTTTCTTCAGGCTCAGATATATAAATACTCTAAAAAAGACATTGCCAGAAAATATTCTATCTAAAAAGAGTCTAAATATTCTTGATAAAGCTGAGTCATTTAAAGATCATAAAAACCCGAATTATATGGAAATTTCTAGCTCACTTGATGCAATAAGCAAGGATCTTCGCTCTATTGAAGAAGAGAGTATGGGGATGGAAATTAAACAATATATAATTGAATTATTAAATAATATATTAAATGAATTGATAAATAACAAATTATCAAAGGATCCAAAGACTATAAAAAAATTTAAAAAAAGTGTAGAAGAATTTAGATCTAAAAATGATGAACCTTGGATAAAATCAGTTCAAAATACTTTGGGTATCATAAAAAGTAAGCGTAAATCATTATTAAATATGAAAAGAGATATATTAGATATAATTTATTTATTAGATGATTTAACCCTTTTAAAAGGAACTTATGAAAATCTCATGACTTTGAAGACTGCTTTAGGGCAAGAAAACTCCCTAAGAAGAAAAGTTGAAAATAGTGAACCTGTAACGAAAAGTAAAAAAAGTGCTCTCTTACCACAATCTCTACATCCCGAGAAAATCTCTGGATCAAACAGTTCCTCCAGAAAAAATGATGACCGACCAACAACTGAAGATCTCAAGAATCAGAGGAGAAGAGCGAGCGACCCTATCGTAAAAAATACAGATAAAACGTCCAAACAGAAGGGACAAGTCGTACTCCAGTCCAAAAAAAACAAAAAAAAGGGTTCGAATAAAGAAGAAAGCAGTTCACAAGAAAGTGATGACCAAATTATAGGTTCTAACAACAACCAACCTAAGAGTAAAACAACTAATACTAATATATCCGTTTATTCTCTTAGCAGTAGTCTTATAACTGCTAATCCTAAAAACAAAGATGGTGCAAATAGTAAAGAAAAAAGCTCATCAACCGAGGACAAAAAAGCTTCAAAGCATATCTCTAAAAATAACTATGAGGGGTCTGAGGAATTAGAAGAGGAGGATACGTCAGAAAAATCTGGAGCTTCCAATAAGAGTGATAGTGATAATATCGTAAAAAATATAGATAAAACACCCGAACAGAAGAAAAAACCAGAAGAAATTACCAAATCTAATAACTCTACCTCATCAGTATCTTCCAACTTAAAGAAGAAGAGAAAGTTGGGCCGTTATGAGTCAGATAAAGATATAGATGATTTTGATGTAAAAATTGATCCATATTTAGAACAAATTAACCAGAACTTCGATTATTTGGAATCGAAAACTAAGGATAAATTGAAGAGCTTAGGTATAACTAAGGCGATTTTAGCATCAGAAGAAAATCGGAAAAAGAAATGGGAAACTTTTGATGAGACTCAAAAGAAGATTATAGAAAAGATTATAAACACAGAATATATAAATCCAGTCTGATAGGAGTGATTATTTCACTTCTATCAGAGCTGACACATATATGAACCTGCCCCTCTTGCAAGAGGTAAAATTCCCCAAATAGCATTTAAGATTAAAGTTGGCCTAACAGGCACGTTTTAGGTTCTGTGAAGATTTCTTAAAATTTTAGAGGAAAGTTGGTAGTGTCTTTTTGAAGAAGAAAGGCACTACCAGGATGAATTATTATATTAAAGAAAGGGAATGGAAACCCCTTTTTGCATTTTTGCGAACCAGAAGAGATATACGGACAGGCAATGAACCTAAATTACGTCGATTTATTGAAGGCATTTGGAGACCTCCAAAAACGGATAAGGTTATGATAAGATTTATTTCAACGCTATGAGAGGAGGTTTGTTTTTAGATGTCAGGACTGTCCAGCATTGAGAAGCGCTTAGAGGAATTAACGGCAAAGGGTGATTTTTTAGAGAAGATCAATCAAGTCGTTGACTTTGAGATATTTCGCCAAGATTTGGAGAAAGCGGTTCCGCGCAAATCCCGAGAGAAGGGAGGGCGTCCTGCCTTTGATCACGTTTTGATGTTCAAGATATTACTGCTTCAGACGTATCACACCTTATCGGATGAACGGACGGAGTTTTTGTTGAGAGACCGCCTGACCTTTATGAGATTTTTGGGTCTTGGTTTAAGTGATAGGGTTCCTGATGCGAATACGATCTGGCTGTTTCGTGAGGCGTTGACGAAGACAGGGGCGATTGAAGCCCTTTTCAGGCGTTTTGACGCGTCTTTAAGGCAGGCAGGTTATTTGGCGATGGGGGGACAAATTGTGGATGCTTCGGTTGTCTTGGCTCCTCGACAGCGCATGACTCAAGAAGAGAAAGACATCGTCAAGGGGGGTGGCATTCCTGAAGATTGGAAACAGCATCCTTCAAAATTAGCGCAGAAAGATCGAGAGGCGCGATGGATGGTCAGGCAAGGACGCAAGCCTCAAAAAACAGGAAAGACATCTAAAGCCATCATGATCGCCGTTCCGTACTTTGGCTATAAAAATCATCTTTCGACAGACCGATGGCATGGGTTGATCCGCCGATGGGACGTCAGTCATGCCGCTTCTTATGATGGAGACAAGCTCCCCTCTCTTTTAGATAAGGAAAATACGGCGAGCTCTGTTTGGGCGGATACGGCCTATCGATCTGAGAAAAATCAGACGTATCTGGAGGAAAACGGGTTTTGTTCAAAGATTCACTTTAAAAAACAAAAAGGGAAGCCCCTGTGTAAAAGGCAGGCTCAGGCCAATACAGCAAGATCAAAAATTCGATCTCGTGTTGAGCATGTGTTCGGGTACCAGAAGAGTGCCATGAACCTTTTTATTCGCTCGATCGGCATGGCACGTGCCAAAACAAAGATGGGACTGGCAAATCTGGCTTACAATATCAGGCGGTTTTTATGGCTGGAAGGCAAAAGCCTGCCTGTTTGATAAAACATCGCTGTTATTCTCTTAAATCTTCCACAGAAATTGGACGATAAAGCCTCAAAAAGAACCTAAAAATACTAACAAGTTCTTGAATCCTCTCTCCATGCCTCAAAAAATACTGGTTTTTGGAGGTGTCCAACTGCCTCAATGGTTTGTGGAAGATTATAATGAGAAAGCGCCCCACAAGGTCTTAAAGATGCTCTCTCCAAGGCAATATTTACTTCAAATGAAGGCTGCCTAAGTGTAGAGTAAAAATGGTTCAAAATAAGACCTATCAACTGTCCGTTCTAAACGGGGGTCACTCCACAGTGCTATGGTTTCTTATCCCGAAATCTATCAAGAACAAAACCCACTAACTCTTCGCACTGTCCAATTTCCCTATACTCACCCCATGTGATACCCCGGGTCGAACTGCCACATTTCGATAACAGCATCTGCCTCTCATAATCCCATACCCCTCCTAGTGGGACAGAAGTTGTGAAAGCCAACAAGACTCGGTCATGACCAAAACCAATTATATTCATGACGGTGTTTTTAACACGATTTATCATTCTACTCCCAGTGTCTTCTACATTCCTAAAGGCCGCTAGGCATTCTGAGACTGATGGTAGTGCTAGACTACTAGTAGGTATATAAAGAGATGTTAAAGAATAAGCATCTCCTCTGACGTTCCGATTTCGAATTACATCCTCCACCCTGGTTCTTTCTTCGGATCTTATGGCAAAACCCGAACAACATTGATCATATATTTTCCATATTTTCATGTATTCTTGCGGGGTCATAAAAACCTCCCATACTTAAAAAATTCGGTTCCGCGATTATATCAATTAATCGGAGGTTAAAGAGAAGAGCCAGTTCGAAATTGAACAATGGAGTTCCCCTTATTGTGTATAATGACCCCGATGATTTAGATTACATATAATAACCCGTAATTCTAACTCGTACGATCCTGAAAATAAAAAAGAGTTAGATGTATAGTTCCGCTGTGTGATGGGGAGGTTTCGTTTTAAACTTTTCGGGCTGACTTTTCCAGCATTGGATGATGAACTCATAAGGAGTAAGGCCTTTAAGAGTTTTGAGTCTTTTTGCAAAGTTATAAGCATTTACGAAGTCGTAGAGATGCTGCGTTAATTGAGCACGGGTATCATAATAATACCGTTTCACCGTAGCTTCTTTTAAGGTTCGATTCATGCGTTCGACTTGACCATTTGTCCAGGGATGACTGACCTTTGTGAGACGATGCTCAATTTCATGCTGATCACAGACACGATCAAAAATATGTGTCCAGGCATGGCGATGACTTTCTCGCTTGGTGAATTGGATACCGTTATCAGTGAGGATGGTATGAATCTTATAAGGCACTGCTTTGATAAGATGACGTAGAAACTGAGCTGCTTCCATTTTGCCTTGTTTTGTCAACAGTTCTACATAAACAAATTTTGACGTGCGATCCGCAGCGACAAAAAGGTAGAGCTTTCCTTCTCCTGTTCGTACCTCCGCGATATCGAGGTGAAAGTAGCCAACAGGATAAGTTTTGAACTTTTTTCTTGAGGGTTTCTCTCTTTCTCCTGTTGGCAAAAGATTAATGCCATGTCTTTGAAAACATCGATGTAAAGAAGAGCGCCTCAAATGAGGGAGGGTCTCTTGAAGCGCATACAAACAATCATCTAAAGGAAGCAAAGTATGTTTGCGGAAAGCAACACATACCGCTTCTTCTTCAAGGCTCAGAACAGTAGACCTTGGCTCTTTGGGACCCATAGGAGAATCTGAAACATATTGACGTTTTCGCCATTTGCTCACTGTTTTCGGGTTAATACCATACTTGAGCGCAAGAGTCTTCAAGCTTTCTTGACTCTTTTGTATTGCACGACGCACTGCCTCTGTCGTTTTGGCGCACCCATGTAATATTTGTCCCATAATCCCTCCTTCGATGGTAATTCCTCATATAATACACCATCACACAGCGGAACTATACATCTAAGCGATCTAGCTTCCACACCACAAAAGTATCTCCTTCTCGCAGCATTTCTAACGCTTTAGAAAGCCCTGGTCGTTCAGCTTTGTTGCCGCTAATTTTGTCGTCAAAGATTTTTTTGCAACCAGCTTTTTCTAAGGCTTCAGCCTGAAGTTCAAGGTTTTGGTCTTGCGTCGAGACGCGTGCATAACCAATCATCATGAGTCCATCTTCTTCTGTCTAAAACATCATCGAAACGCATTGAAGTTTTATCGCACCGAGAACACCGTCTCAAGAGGCGTTTTCGAGAATCCAACGACCTTGAGTTTGTGTGTTGCAGGGTGGATAGAGACGTGGCTATCAAAAAGGAGCGTTTTCAAGAAGAGATATATCTATGCCACGTCGTTCTATCTTGTCCGTCACTGAGCGCGAAAGTCTTGTTGCATTGCCTGACACTAACGCCTGCTTCACAGAGAAAAAATGAAAAATATAGAGGTGAATGAACATCCTTCACAAGACCTTGACGTGCTTTATAATCCGTTTTCTGAGACGACCCCAGACCACAATCCTAAATGCCTATTGGTAGATACGTACCTTTATGGAATTTAACCCATTACTAGTCTGGACAATTGGGGTCACTTTATCATTACTCCGCCATTTACAGTTGATGGGGTTGTTTCTCTTAATTTTCTGGGAACGAACGTCTGTCTTTGGGATTTTTCTTCCAGGACGCGAACGATGTAGTCTAGTTCTTCTTTGGAATTTTTGATCAACCGCCGAGCGTATAATTCCAGTTGGGCGATATTTTCAGAAGAAGCATCGTCCAGGTTGGCGTGTTCTGGTTTGATGGGGACTTGCAGGCGAACATACGGCGTGCCAAGAAGGTGTTCTTTTTTCAGTTGGAGGCGGTTTGGAAACATAAGCTGCATCTGTCCATCGCTGAGGTTTTTGGCACCGTCCATCACAAGATTCAGGATGTACTTGGCCCACCCTATCTTTCCTGACTCCTTGACCCTGTCATAAGGAATGACATTGCAGTTTTCTAACGGACGGACATCTCCTGTGCCGATAGAAACAAAGAGCATTTCGTTATCTGCCGTATAATGATTCGTGGCATAAATGTAAGAGGAAATGATGGGATTATTGACGCTGATTCCACCGTCCACAAGCGTTCTGATTTTTTTTTGTCCTCCGCAGCTTTCATGCAGTTGATAAGGCGAGAAGTAAGTAGGCGCCGCCGAAGTGGCACGCGCTAAGTCTTTCATGTAGAAATTTCTTCCTTCCTTCGTTCTCGCTTGGTTGGTGGTAAAGAATTCTGTGTCATCTTCCCCTATGTCAAAGGTAGGGATTACAATTTCGGTGATAGCCTCTGCCAAGCGCGTTCCCCCCAAGTAATCGTCAAGAAACCTTTCCAAGTTCTGTGCTGGATATTTGGGGCCTATCCATCCATTGAGAGTCTTGAATTTTTGCCAGTATGATTGCCCAAAGATAGTTTGGCCGAAGTTCTTGTAGATCTGAACGATTTCTTTGGCAGTGTACCGCGGTTTTTTGTGTTCATCGGGAACGTTTAGAAACAGGACAATGATCCCGCCCGCGGAAGTCCCGACCATGACGTCGAAGCACGCTGACAACGGTTTGCCGAGTCGCGACTCCAGGTGCTCAAGAACAAGAGCCGGGATTAATCCACGAATCCCCCCTCCGTCAATAGACAGGACGGTAACAACTTGGCAAAAGGAAGGACTGGTGATTTTCCAACAAAAGGTCAGAAACAAAAAGAACCTTGTCAACTTTGTTTTATATTTTGACAATCTAGCTAGTTACCAATGTTAGCAGACAATTTAACTCAATTCTCGCCGAGATCTCGCCCCTTTTCTCTCAACGCCTTGCTTCGTTCCCTGGGGCGGCGAGCCACCTGTTCTTAGAGATTGGCTTAAGAGTCGCCGTCGCTCTCATCATCACCCTCACATCCGTCGCTCACAACCTTGCTACTCCTCGTGCTTCGCTTTTTTGTTTTTCCCTTTTTCCGTGGCGGCCGCTGCTCGCCATCGCTCGGTGCCCAATCGCTGTCCTTGCTCTGAGCCGCTTCCGAAGAGTGCCGTTTTGTTGAAGCTCTTTTTTTCTGAACTGTTGAAGCAGGGGGGGCCACGTCGAGGTCACTGGGCAACGTGTAAAGGCCAATACGTTCACTACTGCTCTCGCTATCCTCGCTGAGGACAAGGTGCTGGCCTATCGATCTTGTATCCTTAGAACCTGCTCTTTCTTCTAGCGTTCCCCAAAAACTCTCTTTCCCATCTTCCCCAGTTCCAAGCTTGTTGTACTTTTCGTAATATGACTGCCCTAAAAAAGGCTGGAGATATGGATATCCTTTGACGAAAGCCGGAGCTTCCCAACCGAATTTTTTACCATGAACACCCAATCGAAAACCGCGGATGTCAGTTCCTCCCCCATTAACCTCAAAATAACTTCGCATTCCTCTTTCACAAAAAGCGCAACACAATTTCGAGATGCCGACATAAGAAGGGACAACCCTCTCGTTGACGAATTGTTGCAAAACCTTCATCTCAGCGTGTTCTCCTCCTGCATCTAGGAATTGAATTTGAAAATCTCCCCTGAATTCAGAGCGGATGGTTGCGATGCTCCGCTCGTTTACCTCCAAGTTGAGGATCAACCGTTTTATCTCGTCTGGCAGGTTTTTTGCTGCCTTTCTTGCAGAAGCCATCGATACTTCGTACGCGAGCGGCCGGCTCTCGCCTTCGACAGAAGACATCGGGTCTCTGTCAATTGCCGTGACGCTTTCGTGTCCAATCCTCCTGCTTGTACGTGCAATACTCCTACAGTATATTGATAGCAATTCCTCAGTAGGTGGTGGTGATTTCTCCTCTTCCTCTTTATATCTATATAAGAGGATCAACTCTTTCAAACTTTTCAGTCGTTCAGAAACAACCTCCCTAGCCGCTGAGTTGCATCCCACATAAAGGGTACGGCCACGAAAAGCCACAGCAACGCAGTTGGAGTTGATTCTCGTGGGCATCAAAACATTGGCCAGATAATTCAACGCTCTCTTGCTTTTGTCGCCGCCTAGAGTGCCAGGTTCTGCTCGTGCGCCAAAATCGACGCGTGGAGTGCACCCCTCATTAAGACTCTCATAAAAAAGGCACGCAAGACCGACTCCATCCTGCGCGGAATCTTGCGGAGAAGGAGCTTCTCCGCCCGGTGACGGTTTCTTTTCTGGCTGTCCCCTTCTTGGCCGTGATTGAGTTTGCGGCACTTTTCTTTCCTTTTCTTCGAGTTATGAGAAATGTTTCCAAATCTTCTCCAAGTTTAAAAGAAGGTCGCTCATGAGGTCTCTTTTACAGGCACTGGGGAACTCCACCAACGCCCTTGTTCTAAATCGTGCGGATGAACTTGTCGACGTAGCGTGCGGTGCCTTCAGTGCCATCTTTGGCCTTGAACACAAGTTCGATCTCGCACGCGTCGGAATGGGGATCAGGCGTTTCCTCCGTTTCCTTCCGAAAAGGTCCGACTTCTACCATTAATTCCCCGCTGTTGATGTCCCATCTTGAGACGATTCTCATCTTGATCTTGGTTTCTGAGAGAACCAACGAGTGGTGATTCAACAAAGCAACAATGGGGATTTTTTCTTCATGATAAGTAGATCCGTCAGGGCTGGGAAGAGAGACCCTCAACATTTTTGGCTTGAGAGTTACTGTGCCGTCTTCCTTTTTTTCTTCTTCAAACCAGTTTTTATAATTTTCCAGGGAGAACAGTTCTGTTTGTGCTTGCGCTTTTCGGATGGCGATTCCTATATTCTCAATCAGAAGATCCAGTTTTTCCATCAATCACTCTTCCCTTTGATCTCCAAAACGTCTTTCGCCCCATATTTTTTTTGCAGAAACTCCAAATCAGAGCTAATCTCCACCACCTGATGCCTGTTCGTGCGGGGAATGGGCTTCCACACAGCATACCTGCCCATCAGGATGCTTGCGGCCTCTTTTGTGTCCACAATTTTGTCTTCCCCTAAATCAGATATAAAAACTCTCCCTTGAGCATATTCTGCCCAGTTGCACTTGCGTGTTGCGGGGGAGGATGCGTCTTGAGGAAGGAGGGAGACTGCTGATTTTTGGTTCATGAGCACTGACCTTTTTACAAAACCCCTTGTCTCAAGAATAGAAAAGACAGAAGCTGCTCTCGTCTACTCAATTCGTCATAACTTCTTTCTTGGAAATAGACTTTCTGCCTGTGGTTCTTTGTTCAGCTAAAAGATCAAAAAAACTATTTGGCACTGCCAACAGAAATGGGTTCGATAACAGATGCAAAAATCGTGGTGAGTTTGGCCATCCCTTCAGCAGGAGGCTGTTGAACTGCTCTGGCGAAAATATCATATTTGGCAGACTGGTCTGTAGTTCTCGTGTTGGAGCGTTGAGTAGTGACGCTCCCAGAAATTTTGGCTGTAAACCCAAAATAACTAGCGCCAAAGTCGAAATTGCCTGTAGAGGACGAACTGGAAGTGTCGGCGACTTGTTCCTTGACCTCCATGGTGAACTGAACTGTTGCCTCTTCCATGGTAAAAGCAGGGACGGGAACCAAAGAAAGCAGGGGAGCGCTGATTTCAGTAGGCTCTTGGCTGATATTGCCAGCCCCGTTTGTGTAGGGCCTGTTCAGGGTGAACTTGACAACGTTGGTCTCGCCATCCTGTTTGCCGTCTTTCCAGGCAAGTTTGAAAACATAGTCCAAATACACCCGACATAATTCCGCTTGACCTTTTGCCACCTCCACAATCGGGCTGCACACAAGTAACCCCAAAGGCAAGCCCGCAAACTTTTGAGAAACGTCGGCCATATTATTCTCCTTTTTCATCGTAAGGCGCCTAGGTCGTAGACAGCCTCGACTTGCTGACAGAAATCGTTAAAAGGTGATTCAAAATACGAAGATAACAATCGATTCTGTGTAAATATTACAATTCTTTTTTTTAACTGTGCAACAGGAAAATTCATGTTCTTTCTGGGAGGATTTAAACCCTCGTCTTCAGGTGAAGAATTCAGTAATCCGTAGTGATGCGACGCAAGACTATCGCTGAAGCAGCCACTGTCTGTTTGAGCTTGAAGTCCATCTTTTACGGATTGCTAAATATCGCAATCCTGTATTGCATGGATCCGAGGGGACGGATCTGCAGGCCAGGGGATGGTCTCCCCTGGCAACCCCTCTCATTTACCTTGAACGGTTTTTCAAATTGGCAGGAAAAGAA
>JBGAFY010000143.1:0-4045 GCA_044226975.1 Rhabdochlamydiaceae bacterium | reverse complement strand
CCCTTGTGATTGTGAGACCATTGAAGACCTCCAAGTTATCCTAGAAGCGCAAATTCAAGAAATTCTAAGCCCGCGCTAAGTGATCGAAGATGCGATTCAGAGAGTTTATCATCCTCAACAAGGCGCTGCATCTGATGTGATCGCTGAGTTTACTAAGGGAGGAGACCCTAGAGCTCAAACAAAAAGTGAAAGCGAAGATATCATTGAGCAGAAGTCCGACTCGCCCATCGTCCGCATCCTCAATGCAGTAATGTTAGAAGCAATTCAGCAGGGGGCTTCTGATATCCATTTTGAACCTTTTGAAACAGGACTAGAGGTCCGCTATCGTATCGATGGCGTTCTGCAAAAAAGACACGCCCCGCCAAAAGAATATCATTTACAATTGATCACTAGGCTTAAAGTGATGGCGCAGCTCGACATTGCTGAGCACCGTTTGCCTCAAGATGGTCGCATTAAGCTACAAGTTGGTAAGCGCGAGATCGACTTCCGCATGAGCACAGTTCCGGTAGTATACGGAGAGCGGATTGTACTACGAATTCTCGACAAGGGTAATGTCGTTTTAGGCTTGGACCGCATCGGCATGAGCGAAAAAATTTTAAGCGATTTTCGCCAGCTGATCCAACTTAACGAAGGAATTGTATTAGTCACTGGTCCTACAGGAAGTGGTAAGACAACGACGTTATATTCCGCTGTATCGGAGATTAGCTCTTCAGAATCCAATATTATGACTGTTGAGGATCCTGTCGAGTATAAATTATCTCAGATCGCACAGATTGGTGTTAATCCGAAAATCTCTTTAGATTTTGCCACAGGGCTCAGACATATTCTAAGACAAGATCCTGACGTGATCATGATCGGAGAGATCCGCGATCGAGAAACAGCTGAGATCGCCATCCAAGCTTCATTGACTGGCCACTTGGTCTTAAGCACTTTGCATACCAATGATGCCCCTTCAGCATTGACTCGCCTTGTTGAAATGGGAATAGAACCCTATTTGTTGTCATCCTCGGTCGTCGGTGTTTTGGCCCAACGTCTTTTACGCACGAACTGCTTGGTGTGCAAAACAGAGTATGTTCCCAAAGAAGAAGAATTACGAGACTTGGGAATCACTCATACAGATAAAGAACTTCGATTTTGCAAGTCAGAAGGGTGCCCACAGTGCTTTGGATCAGGATATAAAGGCCGAATTGGAATTTATGAATTGATGGTCATGGCATCACCGATCAAACGGCAGCTCCTCAAAAGCGCAGATGCACTCGAGTTACAACGCGTCGCTATCGAATGCGGGATGTCTACTCTCCGCAACGAAGGGGCAAAGCTCGTAATCCAGGGACACACTTCTAGTGCAGAAGTTTTGCGCGTCACACGTCGTTCAGAAGAAATTGGCTAAAAAATTAGTGGGATAGGTTCATGGCCCTTTTTCAATATCGAGCTTATTCCGAATCAGGAAAAGTAATCCGCGGGATTATCGATGCAGACTCGTTTGATGCTGCAAAAGATAGACTGCGAACAATGCAGCTTCCAGTGATCGACGTCAAGCCTTTGCACCGGACAACGGAGAACTTAAAGCTCTCATCGGAAGCTCTATTAGCTTTTACTAGAGACCTTTCCCAATTGTTACAAGCAGGACTCCCTTTATATGAGTCACTTGTGACAATAGAAGAAAAATTCCGCGGTCGCAAAGATCACCGCGTGTTTTTGGAATTATGCGATCAACTTAAAAATGGCGCATCGCTCTCTAAGGCCCTTCAGCGTTTTCCACTCGTTTTTGATGCCGTTTACTTGAGCATGGTGCAGGCGGCCGAGTCTAGTGGCGCGTTGCCTTTAGTTTTTTCTCGTTTGACAGCGTTGTTAGAAGCAAAAGAGAAGCTGCGCAAGACCTTAACTTCTGCTGCAGCTTACCCCATCTTTCTCGGAATTTTTTGTCTGGCACTCACATTAGGACTTCTTTTATTTGCTGTTCCAATGATGGCCGAACTATTTGAAGGGAGACAGATGCAACCATTAACTCGGTTCGTCTTTGATTTAAGCGCATTTTTAAAGCATAGGATACAAGCAATAGCGATCAGTGTTTCAATATGTGTGGGAATCCTTATCTGGGCCAAAAGATTGCCCGCGGTGAAAAAAAAGGGATATGAGCTGCTGCTTGTGACGCCCCTGATAAAAGATTTGATCAGCCAGGCAGCTTTAACTCGCTTTAGTTTTTGTCTTTCTATGCTACTCTATAGCGGCCTGTCACTTTTAGACGCTTTGCGACTATCAAAAGAAGCTTTAAAGATCCCTGCAATGCAGCTTGACATGGAAGAAGCAGAGAAAAGGATATTAGAAGGTGAAAAACTGAGTTTGCAGCTCCAGCGCTCCCAAAACTTTCCCCCTTTATTATCTCGTATGTGCGCTATTGGCGAAGAGACGGGAGATCTAGGTAAAATGTTTGAGAGTTTTTCCAAATTGACCGAGCAAAATCTCGAAAGAGACTTGATCAAGTTCACCACTTTTTTACAGCCCGCCCTGCTGATCTTGCTTGGAGCTGTTGTAGGTATGGTGATTCTGGCAGTATTACTGCCACTTACGGATGTGCAGTCATTTTTAGGAACCTAAGAGACTGTTAACGGATTCAGGATTCTGACGATTTTTTGAGAATTTTTGGCAAAATTTCTTTTGTTTTGTTGGGGGTAATATACGAAAGTTGATATAACCCCCCAACAAAACAAAAGAAATTTTGCTCAAAAAGTCCAAAAAATCGACAGATTCTGAATCCGTTAACTGTCTCTTATAGGAGTTGATTTGGAAAGGCAAAAAAAACTTTTTGCTCCTTACAGAAAATGGAGTAAAAATGATCCAATTGCTGATGAAGGCATTATAGTCGGGTCGGACTTAAGCCAAGAATGGTTGCTTCCCTGGTGGTGGGAGCATTATCGCCGTTGGAATGATCACCCCATAGCCTTTATTGACTTCGGGATGTCAGAAGAAAGTAAAGCATGGTGCACGAAACGAGGCTCTTTGATCTCTCTTCCCGTAGCAGACATTTTTGTTGCTGAGAAAAATCAAATCGATTCTGAGGTGATCAGTGCTTGGGAAGGAGCATATGGGCGGGAATTTTGGCATAACCGCAATGGATGGTTTAAAAAGCCTTTAGCATGTCTTTTATCGCCTTTTCAAAAAACGATCTGGATCGATTCCGATTGTGAAATCCGAGGTCCTCTTAAAGAAGCTTTTCATTTCTGCGAACATCCCTCAGGAATAGCCATTGCCAAAGAACAAAATGATAAGCAACCACTTGCTTGGGTGGGATATAATTCTGGAGTTATAGTCTTTAAGCGAGGCGTTGTTTTGCTGGAAGAGTGGGCAGATCACTCATTTGAGCGCAACCATGAATATCCAGGCGATCAAGATATCCTTTCTGTAATAATTTATGAGAAAAAACTCACAGTTGGAGATCTCCCTTTGATCTATAATTGGAGCCGCTGTAGTGCAAATAACCCTCAAGCAGTAATCCTCCATTGGCATGGAAACTATGGGAAAGCAACTATAGCTCACCAGCTTAACTGTAAAAATGTGGAAAGTTTAAATTGAGAACGTGTGCTGTTAACTCTAGTCCTGAGATTTTTTTCTTAGACCATATTTCTCCATTGGCTTCTTTGCTCAATATTCCATTGATCATTACTGATGCACGTAACGCAGAATTAACGAGGAAGTATTATCCAGAAGTCAAACTTCGGCACATGCCTGACTTGGAATTCAGGTTGAAGGATGTGTCTGAAGAGTTCGATGCTTTAATTGAATGTAGCTATTGGGCCCCCCAGCTAAAAAAACTATTTTCGTCCGTGTTTTCTAAAGAGATGAGATTGATCTTTTGCCCCCATGGCCAATCAGACAAAGGATTTCGAGCGCCCTCATTAATGCCTTATGCTCAGCAAGAGGCCGTCTTAATTTATGGGAACTTAATGAAGCAAATGTTGATCGATTTGCAACTTTGGGAATCGATCCCAGCTCATGTGCCTATCGGCAATTTTCGCTATACCTATTATCAAAGACATCGTTCTAG
>JBGAFY010000142.1:0-4053 GCA_044226975.1 Rhabdochlamydiaceae bacterium | reverse complement strand
GATACCGCTCTCACAATCGAAGCGCGTTGTCTCTGGCCACCTGAAAGTTCATAAGGTTTCTTCATCGCATGGTCTTTCAACCCAAAGCGAGTGAGAAACTCCATCGCCTTAGCAGTTGCTGCTTGAAGAGTTAGCCCATGTACATGCTGCAGCGGGAGTTCGATATTTTGTAGCAGTGTGAGATGAGGAAAAAGATTGTATGACTGGAAAACAACACCAAGAGTCTTTCTATAGGGAAGCAAAAAAGACTCTTCAAAGACAATTAAATTCCCATCGACAGTGATCGAACCCTCGTCAGGGATTTCTAACCCAGCCAGCAAACGTATCAAGGTCGACTTCCCGCTACCTGATGCTCCAAGGACAGCGATGGTGTGGCAATCAGGTATTTCAAAAGATGCGTCCTTTAATCCGACGTGACTATTAAAACTTTTGCTCAAATTTTTTACTTCAAGTCTCATAGAGGAACTTCTTTTCTAAATATTTACTCCAAATGGAAATTGGCAGTGTCAAAATAAGATACCCGACGCCCAAGGGCAAGAAGCTTTCCAGGGTGCTATATGTTGTGCTGTTGACTTGAAGCGCAGTGTAGGTGAATTCATTGATACCAATAATCGAGAGCAATGAGGAATCCTTTATCAACGAAGCAAATTGACCGGCCAATGGGGGCAAAGTGACTCTAATAGCCTGCGGAAACACGACATAACGGTATGTTTGCACCTTTGTCAGGCCAATGGCTTTTGCCGATTCTAACTGCGAGCTGCTCACGCTTTCAATTCCTGCACGAAAAATCTCAGCGAGATACGCTCCACTAAAGATTGACAAGGCAATGATCCCCACGCAATAGCGATTTTCCAACCCCATTGCATTCGCCACAACATAAAAAAAGAACAAGATTTGCACTAATAGTGGTGTTCCACGGATTAATTCTACATATCCTATCGCTATGTAACGCACTAAACGGATACGTGAACGTTTACCCAATGCAAACAAAATCCCAATGGCACTGCTAAGGACAAAACTGACAGCCGAGATGGCGATCGTCATCAACCATCCATGGAAAAACGCAGCTTTATAATCTGTAATCACATGCCAGTTGAACACTTGCATCTGGAACAGAAACGTACAGAGCGGTGCCAATAATAAAACAAGGATCAGGATATTACCAAATGCTGCCCACCTCGAAGAAACGCGATTGGTGATGAAAAAGTTTTTCATAACGAGAGGGGTATCCCTAACTGTTTAAACGCTGCCTTTTGCTGGCTTAGATACTGATCCTCAACTTTATCAAGCGCTCCGCTTGAACGATATGCTCTAATAAAGTCGTTAATTTGTTCTCGAAGCGCAACATTGCCCTTTCTGACTCCGATCGCCCAATCTTCTTTCTTAAATGGATCTAACAAAGCTTGAGTAGTATTGAGATTTTTCTGCCAATTCGCATAGATCGATAGCTGATCATAAATAAAGGCATCTGCTTTTTCCTGGACAATTTCGAGAACACACAAGGATTCTGTTTCGAGGACGATCACTTGGGCCTTTTTTAGATTATTTTGTGCATAAATTTGTCCAGTTGTTCCTTGTTTCACAACAACCACTTGTCCAGTTATATCCACATCATTGATCGTTTTAATTGTTGAGTTCTTTGGAACCAACAACGCTAGGCCGATAGTCAGATAAGGAACAGAAAAATCAATCGATTCTTTACGCTCCTGAGTCATGGTCATGGAAGAGAGAATTGCATCAATCTTTCCACTTTTAAGAGCAGGTATCAAGCCCACAAACGGAATATTCTCAATAATGACAGTTTTATTTAAGAAAGAGCCTAATGCTTGCGCCATTTCGACACTGATACCAGCAGGACGTCCCTGTGTATCGATCATTTCAAAGGGAGGGTATGTCAGTTCCATCCCAACATGGAGGACTTCTTGGCCATAAGAGCAAAAAGGGATCAGAAAAGCCAAAACTGCAACAAGGGATTTTAATAGATGCATTCGTTAACCTGTTACGCGATCATTCCGCTCGCTTTAACTTCTTGATATCAGTTTGGATCTTTTCTTTGTTCTCTTCTGTTGGCGCAGAAAGGTAGGTCTGCAAATCCTTGTCGAGCGTCTGTTTAAGTTGAATTAGATGTTGGTTGAACATAGCATTCGCAGATTCTTGCATCGTTTTAAGCGATTCATGCATCACTTTGACATATTGAGTGCGTTGCGCATCAAATTTAGAAGCTTGCATTCCTTGAAAACTTTTTTCAAACATATCCACGCTCTGACAAAAATCTGAGCGATAAGTAGGTTCTGGAGGATTATGGTCCGGTATTTTCATAAAACACCCTTGTTGTAATAAATCTTTTCATATACAATCAGCCTTTAAAAAAAAACATCATGATGAAAAGATACGCTTTATTTCTTTTGCTCCTTGCTTCCACGGTGTATGCAGACGATAGTGAAGTCGCTGCAACAGATTCCCAGCCAGCACCCGTTCTTAGTCCTGAAGAGATAGAAGCTCAAATCAGCCAAGAACAGCGTGATTTTGAAATTGCCAAAAAGATGTTTATCCCCTGGTACACAGGTCCGCTCATCACCGGATCTGCTAATAACGTTCCTCCAGGCTACGTCAATCTTCAACCCTATTTGTATTTAACAACGAACTATGCGCAGTTCACTAAGAACAGAAGATCAAAGAGCACGCCAAATACATTTATTGTAAGTCCTCTTCTTCTTATTGAGACAGGCATCACTGATTGGTTAGATGTCACAGTAATCCCACAAGCTTTTTTTAGATGGCAGAAACAGCACTTTGCAGAAAACTTTTCTGATCTACCTCTGCAATTTGGGTTCCAACTTGCTAAAGAAACACCCTATATTCCATCAATCCGCTTCATAGTAGGAGAGCTTTTTCCCACAGGAAAATACCAACATCTTAATCCAAAAAAATTAGGGCTTGATGCAACAGGAGAGGGAGCTTTTCAAACCACCATTGGATTAAATGTCAGCAAGGTTTTATGGTGGCTTAAATTGCACCCAATTTCAGTGCGTTTAGCTTCAAATTGTAATATTGCAGATCATCGCGTATCAGTTAGAGACTTCAATGCGTTTGGTGGAGGAGACGAAACCAAAGGAAAAGTTAAAGTAGGCACCACTTACAACATCGACTTAGGTGTAGAAGTAAGCCTTACTGAAAAGTGGGTGTATGCAACAGACATCGCCTATACTTATTCCAATAAGAGCACATTTAGAGGAAGACCTGGAGAGTCCGCACCGGGCGTTCCTGCAGTCAATGGAGTGCCCTCTTCCGATCAACTTTCTATCGCACCAGCTATCGAATACAATGTCAATGACGTCTCAGGATTTATTGGAGGCGGTTGGTTTGCTGTGACGGGAAGAAATAGCCCCAATTTTGCATCTGTGATCATTTCCTACACGATTATGTTTTAATTGAATCTGTCAAAAAATTCTATAAAACTTTTATTGCATTGATCTCAACGCTCGGGTATGTGAAAGAATAAATATCTTTATTCACACTTGAGTGCAAATGAAAACAATCTATCGAAAGCCGGCAAAAAAGAACTTTATATTTCTCTCAACTTTGTTAACAAGCTTGATCCCCCTCACTCTTATTTCTGCAGATGATAACACAGCATCAACCTCAAGCGATCAAACAACAGATTCACAGTCTTGCTTTAAATTACCTTCGGTCCAATATCCTCCTCATACTTACCAAATACGTATGCGTCATTTGGAAGGGTCAGGGGTTGGATTTAATAAAGGATACAGCTCTTTAGACACCTTCATTCCATTTATCGGGTATACTGACAAGCTTCTAGCATTCATTGATGCACGTGGACATGTATTTAACGATGGAAAATGGGCGGCAAACGCGGGAATGGGAGTTCGCTTTTTACCCTCTGAGAAAACTCATATTTTTGGGATCAATGCCTTTTATGATTATCGACAAACACACCATTCTAATTTCCAACAAATAGGCGCTGGTCTTGAGCTACTTGGACCTATTTTAGAATTCCGATTGAATGGATACTTCCCTTTTGGAGACCGCAAA
>JBGAFY010000141.1:0-4065 GCA_044226975.1 Rhabdochlamydiaceae bacterium | reverse complement strand
TAAAATATTGATTACAACAAAGTTGGTGTAGTTTATGTCTGCTAGTATTAACTCGTTAGGAAGCACAATTGATAGTGCTTATGATATTCTAAAAAATGAATTCGCTGTTATTAAGGAAACTCTTCAATGTCCCATCACTATGGAAAAAATGGAAAATGTAATGGCGTTGACGCCATGCATGCACCGAGTGTCAGAGGTTGGTTGGAACCAGATGAAATTAGCCCAAACCGAACAAAAATGTCCCTTGTGTAGAAAAAAAATTACTGGAGTTTTTTCCGACCCGGTATTCAAATCAACTCTAGGCGATCTTGAAAGAAAATTGGAGAAAGTAACCCAACTTCTAGAATCGGCAAAAATGAACATCCCGTCTAACTCAACCTCCTCTAAAGGTAAAGAAACTCTAGAGTCAGAAAAAGAAGCAAACAACAATAATAATGCGATTTCCAATTTTGCCAGTGTTGATAAATCAGTAAAATCAATAGAGGTAAGTATTCCAACTTTAAGCGTTGAACAGGCGATAAATTCTATACAACAACTGCATAAGGACATAGATAAACTTTCGAATTTTTTATCAAGATTTCAATTGCGTGGTCCTTTTGCATGTAATACATTCTTACTTATTTATAATAAATTCAATGTGAATGTTGTCGGTTTTGATGCTTCAATTTTGAAGACTAAGTTGTGTCGATTTGCTTACTTTTTTGCCCTCAATGAGAAGTTTAAAGGAATAAAAAGTGTGCAAGAGGGGTGGGGAAAGCTCGCGATTGAAGAAAGAATGAATTTGCCAGAAACTGAGCATTTGACAAATTTTGAACTACAGAGTTTATGGGTTAAAGCGGTTTATGCATTTCAGTTAAATTTTTATATTTACTTAGTGCAAAATGATAGAATTGATGTTTTAGAGGTGCTTAGTAAAGACTATCAATGCTGTCCGGTGTTTTTAATAAACTCTCGTAGTTCTAAGGTTTTACTTGATGCAATGAATAAAGAATGGCCAGAAATCAAGAATAACCAGGGTGTTGAATTGATGAAGTGCTTAGCGTCAAATCAAGTTTCTAAAACTGAAAAAATAAAAAGTTTGAATGCCGTTTTAAAAATTTGTCTAGAGACTTGGGAAAAGCCGATCTAATCCTCGTTAAGGTTTCCTCAGAATATTTTCATTAACCTGCAGTGAATGCGAGCATTTCATTGCAGGTTTTTTTTCAACTTGTTAGATTCATTGAGTTCATTCTTTAAATTCTGAGGATATTTTGTTCATTGACGACGCCTACCCAAACTTGGATGACAGTTCTCTAGATGATATCTCCGATGAAGCTGGAAGCAATGAGCTAACAGATAGCTCTTCCTCAGAGGCCGATAACCAGGCTGCTGAAATACCCGATCAAGTATTTATTATACCTCTTAGCAGACGTCCTTTTTTTCCGGGAATGGCTGCTCCTTTAGTCATTGAGCCTGGGGCCTATTACGAAGTTTTGAAAAACGTCGCTAAGTCTGAACACAAATGTATGGGGCTCTTCCTGACCAAACGGGAAGATGTGAACATCTACAAAGTCTCTTACGACGACATGTATTCCGTCGGTGTCTTGGCGCGTATTTTGCGCATTATTCCAATGGAACAAGGCGGTGCGCAAGTCGTATTGAACATGGAAAAGCGCATTTCGATTGTGAAGCCTCTCAAAAGTGGCAAAACATTAAAGGCGCAAATCTCTGCCTATGACGATGTTTCGCGTAAACTATCCAAAGAGCTCAAGGCGTATTCGATCAGCATCATTACTACGATTAAAGAATTGCTGAAGCTCAACCCGCTATTTAAAGAAGAACTCCAAATCTTTTTAGGCCATTCCGATTTCACTGAGCCAGGAAAGCTCGCAGATTTTGCTGTTGCATTAACGACTGCAAGTCGAGAGGAGCTGCAAGATGTCTTGGAGACTTTTGATCTGCAAGGACGCATTGATAAAGCTTTGGTCTTACTGAAGAAAGAACTCGACTTAAGCAAGCTGCAAAATAGCATCAACCAAAAAATCGAATCTTCAATTTCTAAGACGCAACGAGAATTCTTTTTGCGTGAACAGCTTAAGACTATAAAGAAAGAACTGGGACTGGAAAAAGACGACAAAACTTGTGACGTGGAGAAATTTGAAGGGAGATTAAAGAAGCGCACTGTTCCGCCCGATGTAATGACCGTAATCAATGACGAACTAGAAAAACTCAATGTTCTCGAAGTCCAATCAGCTGAGTATGCGGTCTGCCGTAATTATCTTGACTGGCTCACCATTGTTCCTTGGGGAATTACCAGTGAAGAATGCCATGATTTAAAACTTGCAGAAGAGGTCCTTGCCGAAGATCACTACGGCCTTAAAGACATCAAAGAGCGGATTTTAGAATTTATCGGTGTTGGAAAACTCTCTGGAGGAGTTAAAGGGAGCATTATCGCCCTTGTCGGCCCACCAGGCGTTGGTAAGACGAGCATCGGTAAAAGCATTGCACGAGCGCTCAATCGGCAGTTTTACCGTTTTTCAGTGGGTGGAATGCGCGATGAAGCGGAGATCAAAGGACATCGCCGTACATATATCGGTGCAATGCCAGGTAAAATGATCCAGGCGTTCAAGTTCACGCAAGCGATGAACCCTGTGATCATGCTCGATGAAGTGGACAAAATGGGCTCAAGCTTTCAGGGAGATCCAGCTTCTGCTCTGTTAGAAGTGTTAGATCCTGAGCAAAACAAAGATTTCTTAGATCATTATCTCGATGTCAGGTGCGATCTTTCGAATGTCTTGTTCATTGTGACCGCTAACGTGTTAGACACAATCCCAGAACCTTTGAAAGACCGTATGGACATCCTACGGCTGTCTGGGTATATCCTCGAAGAAAAAGTCGAGATCGCAACAAAGTTCTTAATCCCTCGCAACCGTAAAAATATGGGGCTTAAGGCCAACCAAGTTACATTTACGCGCGATGCCTTAAAACATATCATTAACGGTTATGCTCGGGAAGCAGGAGTCCGCACTCTCGAAAATTACATCAAGAAGATCCTAAGGAAGGTCGCTGTCAAGATTGTTCGCAGTGAGGAAAAGGGAGGTAAGAAAAAATTGCCTTCATGGAAAATCACTTCTGCCAATTTAGAGGAATTCCTTGGGAAACCGATCTTCACTACTGACCGCTATTATGAAAAGACCCCAATTGGAGTCTGTATGGGCCTCGCCTGGACTTCCATGGGTGGAGCGACACTTTATGTCGAGGCGATCCGAGTCCCTCATGAAAAGACCGAGATGAAGTTGACAGGACAAGCAGGGGATGTCATGAAGGAATCTTCGATGATCGCTTGGAGTTACATCCAAAGCGCCCTCGACAAATATGCACCCGGCATTCCTTTCTTTGAAAAAACCCAGGTCCATTTGCACATTCCAGAAGGGGCAACTCCCAAAGACGGCCCATCAGCTGGTGTTACCATGGCGACAGCCTTACTTTCTTTGTTAAAAAATCAACCTATCTTGCAAGACTTAGGGATGACAGGCGAATTGACCTTGACGGGGAAAATATTAGCCATCGGCGGAGTGAAAGAGAAATTAATCGCAGCGCGTCGATCGAAAGCTAAAGTATTGATCTTCCCTCAAGATAATCGCCGCGATTACGATGAGCTCCCAAAAAACATCAAGGAAGGGATCAAGGTCCACTTTGTTAACCACTTTGACGAGGTGTTCGATGTCGCATTCCGACGTAAATGATACATATTTGATCTCATGTCAGGCTAAGATCATAGCACCTGAAGATGTATCTGCACGTTCTGTTTTATTGAAAGCAGAAGGAAAGACGATTGCGACCTTAAACGGTTCTTTTGATTTATTGCATGCGGGGCATTTAGAGATTTTGTATCAAGCTTCTCTGCAAGCAGATGTATTATGGGTCGCATTAAATACCGATGCTTCCATTCGTAAGTATAAGTCTCCAAACAGACCGATCATTCCTTTGGAATATCGCGTGCAGATGATGTGCGCTTTAGAAATGGTGGACTATGTCACTTGGTTTGATGAGACTGATCCGCGCGCAGTGCTAGAGAAAATCCGT
>JBGAFY010000140.1:0-4084 GCA_044226975.1 Rhabdochlamydiaceae bacterium | reverse complement strand
TATATTGAGGGGAATGCCGGAAATTGGGTGAGAAAAACTAACGCGTTCAGCGTGAAGCATTTGTCTTTCTAATCCAAATTTTTTATTGATAGAAGTATTGCCATAGAGAACATCTCCTAAAATAGGGGTGCCAACGTGCTTAAGATGGACCCTGATCTGGTGTGTTCGGCCTGTAATAAGCTCGATTTCGGCCATACTATGGCCCTGATAAGAAGATAGGGTGCGGCAGCGACTGAGGGCTGGTCTCCCTTTATCTTCCACTACGGCCATTTCTTGGCGGCGTGTGGGGTGTCTGCCAATTGGAGCGGAAATTTCTTGAGTGCCGGGATTTCCAATACATATTGCAATGTAATGCTTTTTTATCGCACGGTTGCAGAACATTTCGACTAAGCGTTGATGCGTTAAGGAGTCTTTAGCAGCAATGAGAATTCCCGAAGTATCTTTGTCTAACCTGTGAACAATGCCAGGGCGCAGGTCGCCTTTTTCAGCATGCAGTTTTTTGCAATGGTGCAAGAGAGCATTGACAAATGTACCGTTGGGATGTCCAGGAGCTGGATGCACAACCATGCCTGCAGCTTTATTGACGACGATGAGGTGATCATCTTCATATATAACATTAAGAGGGATGTCTTGAGGTTCTACTGAGATCTCAGGCGTTAAAACAAAGCAGATTTCAATCTCATCACCAAGAGAGGGTTTTTCTCTTTTCTTACAGCGCTCACCGTTGATGAGGACGTTTCCATCATCGATCAAGTTTTGAAAATATGTTCGGGAATGGTCGGGAAAACGTTTAGTAAGAAAAAGATCTAAACGTTGGCCTAGATCTTCTTCTTGAATGATGAGTGTTTCTGTTGATGTCATAAAAAGTAGTATTAATCATCGCCTTGGATGGCCTTCTTCATATTGTCCATGGCTCTTTTCCAAGAGGCGTCATTCTGTTTGAATTGTGTGACCATATCTCTTAAGAATTGATTGATGAAGACCTTAAACTCACTTTCAGTCATGGTCCCGCCGAACATCGCTTGGAATGGCGACATTCCGCTGGGGGTACCTGATGTTCCTCCACCTGATTGAGGGGAAGGTTGCGGCATAGAAGGCGGAATTGGGTCAGTAGACATAACGTATTTCTGGGGGGTTTTCTCTTTACAATAGCGTACGTGGGAGCAGTTGGGCAAGAAGAAAGAAGTCATGAACCTTGTGCTTCGCGTTCGGCTTCCTGTTTAAGTTGATTGAGGCCCTTCTCAGCAATATTATCGCAAACAGATTTTACTGCATTCATGAAATGTTCTAAATTAATAATGAACATTGCCCCGTCACTTAAAGTCGCATCTTTTCCGAGGAACTGTTGGAACATGCTGGCAGCTTGGAGATTCATTGCAGGAATAGCCTGTTGCGGGGGTAATGCCAAAGCTTGTATTTCCATAAACTATCTCCATTGTTATTTCTCTCTATATTTATTTTAACATTTACTATCATTAGCTACAATCGACAATAAAATTGAATTGTATATATGTGATTAAATATGAATATGTTGAGATTAGAACCGAGTTTAGAAGATTCTTTTGCCATTGAAGTGTATTGGGGAGATGAATACTGGAAGGCTGTGCCTAAAGCCTTATTTTTGAGGGCTTTAAAGACATTTAGGGTCAATGATCTCACGTCGCTTAATAATGCATGGAATGATTGGCAATTGCGTGCGGCTAGACAAGAGGCCCTAAGGCTGCTTGGCATAAAAAACCGAAGCTCTCAAGACCTCTCTGAAAAGCTGCGTCATAAAGGTTATGATCCAGCAGCGATCTTCAATGCAGTTCAAGAAATGCAGCAGCAAGGTTATATCGATGATCTAGACTCCGCACGCATGATGATCCGTAAAATGTGCGCGAAAGGATATGGCGCACATAGGATGGTTGCAACACTTAAACAAAAGGGGATCTGGCATCCTTCTTTACATCAAGAAATCATGAACGTAGAACCACAAGCTTTAGAAAAGGCATTACATCGTTTGCGCGGCAAAAAAGATCCTATGGCATTATTTCGAAGCTTGCAGCGCCTTGGGTTTGATCAATCTAAAATACGTTCCTCTTTGCAATATTTATCTAATCAAGATATATAGAGCTTTTCTTATTTAACTATCTTCATCATGAAAATTGGCGTTTTGGGAATTAGCTTTCATTCATGTGAAATTTCTTTGAGAGAAGAATTTGCGCGCGCATGCCAACGGGCGGTTTTTCCTGATCTTCCCGCATTGGAAGGAATTTCATTTGTTACCCTTTCTACATGCAACCGCACTGAAATTTACTTTGAGGCAGAAGATTTATCTGAGGCCCATAGCCGCTTGCTACATATTTTTCGTCTAAATATTGTATCAAGTTTTGACCAACATCTTTACTCGTTTTTTGGTATGGACTGTTTTTGTCACTTAGCTTGCGTGACCTCGGGACTAGATAGTTCGATCTTGGGGGAAACAGAAATCCAAGGACAAGTTAAAACTGCTTACGAAAATGCATCATTATACCGCGAGCTTCCTAGTTCACTCCATTTCTTATTCCAAAAAAGCTTAATGTTGGCTAAAAAAGCGCGTCATCATTTTCCAATCTTCCAACATAGCGTTTCCCTTCCTGAAGTATTATTAGATTTTATTCAGGTAGTAGGAAAAACAAACGAAGAAATGAAAGTCTTTTTTGTCGGAAATTCTGAAATTAACCGTAAGATCGCACAGCATATTTTGCGCAAAAGAGCATGTGAAGTCCATTTATGCACACGCTCTCCACAATCTGCAACAGACCTAGAACAACAGGGAATAAGGATAGTAGGTTGGGATAAGCTCGATACTTGGAAGGAAGCAGATATTGTCATCTGCGGGACCCATCACAGTGAATATGTAATAAAAAAAGATCAAGATGCAGGAATCTTGCCACCTAGAACTCAATGGATTTTTGATTTAGGAATGCCACGCAATGTGGATCCAGCTTTTAGATTGCACCCCCATATCTCGCTTTGCAACATGGAGCAATTATCAAACATGCTCGCACAACGCCAGCAAAAGCTTGCAATGGAAAAGAACATTTGCGAATCTTGGTTGCGCGCTTCTGTAGAACGCCAGATTTTACTCTATTACGAAAAACGCAGCAGGGTCCCAGTATGCACCGTTGGATAAGTTGTTTTCTTGTCTCCTTATTTGCCATGTTCTCTTTAACAGCAGAACAAACACCAGCTGTCCCAAAAAATGAGACGCAATCTTTGCCGGCGGGAAAGACGATCCACGGAGATTATTTTATCGTTGGTGATAGCGTAGAAATTTCGGGCATTATAACTGGAGATGCATACATTACTGCCAGCCAAGTGTTCATAGACGGACAAGTTTTAGGCGATGTGCTCGTTTTTGCGGGAAGTATTGATATTAGTGGACAGGTGGGCAACAACGTTAGGGCGATCGGCGGTCAGATCAATGTTTCAGGTTCTGTGGGACATAACATGACAGCTATTGTAGGCAATGTGCAGATGACAAGCTCGAGCTCAGTGCTGGGTAACTTTGTCTGTGTCTCAGGCAATGCAGATCTTTCAGGGACCATTGGAGGCAGTGCGACAGTCGGTGCCTCAAACTTGCGTCTATCAGGGACTATTGGCGATTTTCTTAATGTATATTGTGGACAGATGAGAATTACCTCTAAAGCAAATATCAATGGTGATGTAGATTATCGCAGCACCAATTTTGCATCGATTGATCCTTCCGCCACTATCAGAGGATCAGTAGTCCATCATCCCTCCATATTCCATAACATCATGCAAGGCCGCCTCGTGCATAATTTGTTGGTGGGATCGAAAATTGCTGGGATCTTGATGAATTTTGTGTATTCGTTTGTTGCGGGATTGATTTTCTTAAAGCTCTTCCCAAAAAAACTGCATTCAGCTTTAGAGTCTTTGCAAGCGCGGCCGACAAAATGTTTGACCTACGGATTTATGCTCGTGATCTTATTTCCCTTGGCATCGCTCATTTTGTTGATCTCGATCTTGGGCATTCCTTTTGCATTAGCCCTGATCGCGTTGAACATCATTAGCTTTTATACAGCCAAGGTCTTTACGA
>JBGAFY010000139.1:0-4096 GCA_044226975.1 Rhabdochlamydiaceae bacterium | reverse complement strand
AGCCCAAGGAATTGCGAACGCATTTCCTCTTTGGATGTCAGTTTGGAAATTTGCACAACATCACTGGCCGAACACATGTTACCGTCGAAACGGCCGCCAATTACGTGGAAAATTTCTTCATTGTCTTTGCTGAACTGAATTAGGGTTTTTATCACATTGACTGGATCGCCCATCGAGAAGACGATGCCAATGTGCCCATCTAATGTATCTTGGTCAAATTTAATTTCGGACGCTTCAGCCGCCTTGAGAAAAATTCTCTTGCGCACGACTTCAAAATCTCCACCAGCACCTAAAAGTACAGATCGAAATTTCGAAGCGAGGTTGGGGTTAAAACGCTCGTAGCGAGTAATAATCAGGGCGTTAGATCCTTCGATCTTGTCCTTGATTTCGTCTAAGAGTAGCTGTTTTTCCTGTCTCATACACTCCAACCTTTAAAATTCAGCAAGTTTGCTGAGGTCGACTTTAAGTCCGGGGCCCATAGTCGATGAAATCGCTAGGGATTTAAGGAATTGCCCCTTGTCTGATGCAGGTTTTGCTCTCAAAACGCTGGTCAAGTAAACTGTAATATTTTCAACTAGTTTCCCAGTTTCAAACGACAGTTTTCCAACCATGTTATTGATGGAACCGCTTTTATCGACTTTAAACTCGATTTTTCCGCCTTTAATTTCAGCGACAGCTTTTGCTACATCATTGGTAACGTTACCTGCTTTAGGAGTTGGCATAAGCCCTCTTGGTCCTAAGACCTTACCAAGCTTACCAACTTCCCTCATCATGTCTGGGGTCGCTACGACAGCATCGAAATCCGTCCAACCATTCTTCACTTTTTCGAGCAGCTCGTCTGTACCAGCGTAATCAGCGCCAGCGTCAAGGGCTTCTTTCATCTTGTCGCCCCTAGCAAATACAACGAGTCTTATACTCTTACCTGTTCCGTTTGGTAACGAAACAGTACCGCGAACTTGTTGGTCCGATTTTCGAGCATCGACACCAGTAGTTAGTGACACCTCAACGGATTGATCAAATTTAACCGGAGGGCACTTTTTCAGAATTGCGATAGCTTCCTCAATCGAATAGATCTTCTCTGGATCGAAGAGTTTTGCTATCTCCTGAAATCGTTTGCTCTTTTTTGCCATTGTTTTTTTAGCCTTCTACAATGTCAACACCCATCGAACGGGCAGTACCCTGGACGAGCATCATTGCTGCGTCTTCGGAATGGACCCGCATGTCTGGGTACTTACGTTTTGCAATTTTCCTAACTTGCGTTTTTGTGAGTTTTCCCACTTTATCACGGTTAGGAACTTTAGAACCAGATTCGATGCCGATCTCTTTCAAGATCATTCTCGAAACCGGGGGTTCTTTTGTGATAAACGTAAACGTTTTGTCTGCAAACACAGAGATTTCGACAGGGAGGACATCCCCAGCACGATCTTGCGTCTTGGCGTTGAATTCTTTACAGAACGCCATAATGTTCACACCTGCAGAACCAAGTGCCGGCCCAATGGGCGGCGCTGGGTTTGCTTTCCCGGCGGGAATTTGCAGCTTAATAACTTTTACGAGCTTTTTTGCCATCTTCCTAATCCCAATTTACTAAAAGTTGCTAGAGGTTAAGATACTTCCGATCCAGCTGGGAGCAGCTCCACTTGCCAAAATTCTAGATCGTCAACGCGCGTCTCGCGGCCGAATATCGATAACATAACGCTAAGTCGGCCTTTATCGTGGAACACCTCAATAACAGTTCCAACGAAATTGACGAAAACCCCATCGTTAATTTTTACTTTGTCGCCAATAGCAATATTATGCTTTTGGACAACTCCTTTCTTTTTGTCTTCGAGATCTTTCAGAAGGTCTAACACTTCTTGCTCAGTTAGAGAACTGGGCTTTTCGCCTCCTAAAAATCCGAGAACACCATTCGTGTTGCGGACATACATCCAAGAATCATCGGTCAACAGCATTTTAACGAGGATGTAACCTGGCCATAATTTTTTTTCGCTGATCCTTTGTTGCCCTTTCTTGACTTCAGCGACATTTTCCGTGGGAACAAGTATTTCTTGTACGAGTTCGGCCATTCCCTGAGATTCGCGGTTTTCTTCGAGTGCTTTCTTTACTTTTTTCTCTTGTCCCGAAACAACTTGAACGACGTACCACTTATGCATATGACCTTCGCTTTATTTTACCCAAAAATACGGAAAACAATTGCTTTAAGACCGTCAAGGATCCCTTTGATAACTACATCTGAGAGGTACACACCGATTCCAAAAACAAACGTCGCGCCTAGCACAATTTTGGTGTACAGAATCAGCTCAGCCTTAGACGTCCAGGACACTTTCTTGAACTCATCTTTGAGCTCTTGGATATATCCCGAAATTCTCTGTCTAGCTGCTGGAGATTGATCTGTCGGTCGCGATTTAAAGTTTGTCATAGTCATTGGAAGTACCACTGTGCATCGTTTTTTGAATCGAGTGCGGAGGGATTTGAACCCCCGACCGGCGGCTTTGGAGACCGCTGCTCTACCAGCTGAGCTACACACCCCAACAAAAGAGCTCTCTCAGCGAAGAGAGAGCTCTAACGACTTATTTTAAAATCTTCGTTACTGTTCCAGCACCGATAGTACGGCCACCTTCACGGATCGCAAAGCGCATACCTTCTTCCATAGCGATTGGCACGATAAGCTCTGCTTCGAGTTCCACGTTATCTCCCGGCATGACCATCTCAACGCCAGCAGGAAGAGTTACTGTTCCAGTTACGTCAGTTGTTCTGAAATAAAACTGTGGTCTGTAACCAGTAAAGAATGGTTTATGACGGCCACCTTCTTCTTTGTTCAGAACGTAGATTGTACCTTTGAACTTTGTATGAGGAGTGCATGTGCCTGGCTGCACGAGTACCATTCCGCGCTCGATATCATTTTTCTCAACGCCACGGAGGAGGATACCCACGTTCTCACCTGCACGAGCTTCGTCGAGAGTTTTGTTGAACATCTCGAGACCAGTTGCAACTGTTTCACGTGTATCACGCATTCCGACGAGCTGAAGCTTATCGTTAGTACGTACGATACCACGCTCTACACGACCTGTAGCAACAGTTCCTCTACCAGAAATAGAGAAAACGTCCTCTATCGGCATTAGGAATGGCTTATCAGTTTCGCGTACTGGAGTTGGGATTTTTTCATCAACAGTCTTCATTAACTCTAGAATGCTCTTAGTGTAAGCAGCATCGCCTTCAAGCGCTTTTAGAGCAGAACCGCGGATGATTGGAGCATCTTTGTACCCTTTCGCTGCGAGAAGTTCGTGCAATTCCATTTCAACGAGGTCAACGAGCTCTTCGTCACCTGCGCCGATCATGTCCATCTTGTTTAAGAAGACTACAATCGCAGGAACACCGACTTGGCGTGCGAGAAGGATGTGTTCTTTTGTTTGCGGCATCGCTCCGTCTGTCGCAGCAACCACGAGGATCGCTCCGTCCATTTGAGCAGCACCTGTAATCATGTTCTTGACGTAGTCCGCGTGGCCAGGGCAGTCAACGTGTGCATAGTGGCGGCTTTCTGTCTCGTATTCAACGTGAGTCGCATTGATTGTGATCCCGCGTGCTTTTTCTTCAGGAGTATTGTCGATAGAAGAATAATCACGGAATTTTGCTTTACCTTGTTCAGCTAGTACTTTTGTAATTGCAGCTGTTAAGGAAGTTTTCCCGTGGTCGACGTGGCCGATTGTTCCTATGTTTACGTGCGGCTTATTCCGCTTAAATGCTTCTTTTGCCATTGGTGCCTCCGATGTTGCTCGGCTTTTAATAAAATAGTATAACTTGCCCAGAATAGGAATTGAACCTACGACCTTTTGCTTACCATGCAAGTGCTCTACCACTGAGCTATCTGGGCGCTTAGCGTTTATTTAGAGACAGCCCCTAAAAAGTACGCCTGGTTTTTGGTCGAAAGCTCCAAAGCTTATTCTTTAAGATAAATTAAATCAACTCCTAATCGCTGCATCGCAAATATAGCGAACGCGGCTCAAAAAATCAGGATTTCAGCTGTGCGAAAGCCTCAGGGGTTAAGCGATGGTAAGTCATCTCATATTTTT
The DNA here is from genome assembly GCA_044226975.1 of Rhabdochlamydiaceae bacterium. Classification (GTDB taxonomy): domain Bacteria; phylum Chlamydiota; class Chlamydiia; order Chlamydiales; family Rhabdochlamydiaceae; genus JBGAFT01. Next base: position 29 of record JBGAFY010000139.1, on the reverse strand, counting down.
AATATTAGGTGGCTTACGATTAACCTACT
>JBGAFY010000138.1:0-4102 GCA_044226975.1 Rhabdochlamydiaceae bacterium | reverse complement strand
GCATCCTATTCAGGATGCCTTTTTTATTGCCAGTCAAGTCATGACTTACGAATTGAGTTCTTATAAAGGCGGACTTATTTTTACACAGAGAAGGAAGAGACTCAGAGATAATTATCTTTTTTTACGAGAGTAAAAAAATTAGAACTATTTTGACTAAAAAGTTTTTCATTTTTTTACTCTCGTAAAAAAATTCTCATCTCTGTGTCTCTTCCTTCTCTGTGTAAAAACAAGACTGCCTTAATAAGACTCTCACAAACAATCGTAAAATCTTCTACGTCTTCTAGAGAGCGGAGCGAACAGGTGGTCAATCAATTCTTCATAAAACATACAATCTATTAGTAATTACTATTCTCTCTTTTGATTTTTAAATTGCATATTAATTACTAAATAATGAGGATGCGAAAAAAGGGGGAAAGCATGAAAACGTTTTTCAAGACCATTGGTGGCTTAATTGCCGTCATCATTTTGGCAGCAGTCGTAATAGCGTTCATAGGATGGTCGCGCGTTCCAGACATGATCGCTACAAACCTATCGAAAAAAATGAAAGTTTCGGTCGACATTGATGATATCCATCTAGGACTTGGCGAAATTGATGTAGAAAAAATTAGGATCGGCAATCCTCCAAAATCGATACTTGCCAAAGCCTTTTCTGCAGAATCCATTGCAGTAAAAGCCCCTCTCACGAATTACTTAAAACAAGATATTGTCATTGATGAGATCGATATCAGCGATATCTATTTGGGATTAGAATTTAAAAGTCCTTCAGGCACAGATGGGAATTGGACCACGATCATGGGCAATATCTCATCTTCTCAACCCGCTCAGCCAAAAGAGAAGAGCACACGCACAGTGCTCATAAAACAGCTTGTCCTTACAAATATTAGCACAGAACTTGTCTATGGCACAGACCCTGGAAAAATAAGAAAGCTTCCAAAGATCGATCGAATTGTCCTCACCAACATTAGCAGCGAAGGGGGCTTCCCAATCGACCAGATCACTTCTTCAGTACTGGGTCAAATGCTAAAACAGGTATTTATCCAGGAAAATCTGAAAAACATGCTCGAAGGTGTACTCCAAAACGCTCCGGATATGATCCAAAATCCAGCTGGAGCTGTTGAAAACGCCATCCGCGGCCTTTTCAAGTAAGATGTTATCAAGACCGCCAAAGTCTTTTGGCGGTCATTCTTAGATTACAACCCGAGTTGCGGCCAGTCTTGTCTGATGTATGAGAGAATCCTCTCAACTTCTTTCTCGGAATTTTCAGCAACTCCCTGATCAAACAAGAGCCTACCTGGGTCGATCTGAACAAATTGTTCTCCCACAAATCCATAGTTGTTGTGCAGAGTTTGAATGCGGTCTGTATACCCTTTGTGTGCACGTTGAGTAAAAAAAGCAGAGATCTGCAATGCAGCATCCCGCACTTTTTCACTGTCTCCCCTGTCAAGGAGCTGCCGCAGTCTCTCGCCAGCTAAATCTGCTTTATATTGGATGACAAAGGGAATTGTATCTAATGAGACATCATAAGGTGTGCCATCGCGATCTAATATTCGAACCGTTTTTCCAAGAGCCGTGCTAGGTTGCAAATGCACCCAAACCGTCCCTGTTTCATCTCGTAGTGCAGTAGCGGCTATATGATAACGTTTAAACAATCTTTCAAGCCTTTCTTGTCGATGGAAATACGCATTTGACAACCAGTGAAGCGAGCAAAAACGCAATATCCTTTTAACGCTGCTAAAATGCTTATGATTTAAAGGTAGACGAGGATTAAACAATTTGATGACAACGCGCTCATCCTCGCTTAAGTAGGCTGTCATTTGTTTGCCCTCCCCTAGATATCGAAAAGGCTGTTGCACTACTGCTAATGCCAGTTCTCGATCTTTAAGGCCAAACTGCACATCCCAATTATCAGTTTTCTTAATTGTATGAGCAAAATCGCATGGTTTGAACTGTTGATGGGTGTAAAGATAGAAGACTTGGCCGATGGCCATACATAAAATGGCAGAAATAAAGAAAATAAAGATTTTTCTTAATTGCATATGGTTTCTACTAACTCCAGCCAATCATTCATGCATTCTTCTTTAGAAATAGAGATATTAGGAAGAGCCTCTGCACCTAAATAATGCAGCCCTACAAAGGCGATTTCAGGATATTTTTTTGTAAGTATCGATTCCATCCATTCTAAATGTTCTCTCTTATCATCGACAAAAACTACACGGGTTGGCATCCACTTTACCTGCTGGAAAAACTCAAGTAACAGATCTGCCTTGCTGTTGAACGATTTATTCTTTGTGAAGTCCCCGCAGGTGAGAAGAATTCCCTTATAAAACATCGGGTAGGAACCATTTAAAGGTTTTAAGTTCTCAAATACCAACTGCGAATGATGAGGGAAGCTCTTCGAGAAGTCAATTTCTTCTTGCTTCAGGTCCAACCAACGTCTTTCTTCTAGGAGCACTTCTTCTAGTTTACCTGTCATGGCAGCAGTTAAAGCGATCATCTTTACTCCCTGCTCCTGGATTCGACCCAAGATCACAGGAGTCTCTTTTTCAATAAGAACATGCCCCCCTCTGATCAACATCAAATTAAGTAAGACCATTTTCTGATCGTCGCTCAACCCAGAAGTTAAGTCCTTGATCGCCTGGCGATATGGCGAAAAGGATTTTCTGCGGTAAGCAGGATTTTTTGTAATGAGTAGAGTTTCATCAATGTCAAATACTCCTAAAGTCTTATCCGGCTGTTGATTAAAATAATTTTCAACTTCTTTAAATGATTTGATTTCATTGATCATAGAAAAACCATTGATACAACAGCTGGTGCAAGTTAAAAAAAACACTAGTATTCTATTCATGATCCCTCCTTAAAAACTAAGCTCAAAGTATAGATCATTTCATTCCAAAAAAAATACCGTACAATCTACTGAAGCAGACCCCAGTCTTGCAATTCTCTACTTTTCTCTAAAAGTTCCTTCCTACTAAAGCAATCAAGCTTTGATTTGCACTTATCAATATAGGTCTCTATCGTCCTTGAAGATAGCTTCATAGTATCTGCAATCATTGGAGCCGAATACCCCTGTGTATAAAGAACAAGCATCCGCTTCTCTTGTAGAGAAAGGTTCTTCCAATTGTCTTTTCCACCAATCTGTTTATATAATCTATCACGGTTTGCAAGCTTCAAAGAACCATTTAAACCTGAAGTAAAGAACTGCGGCCCAATAAGTGAAGGGGTATCAACTGCATTATTCTCTAGCGAAGACAGAATTTTCTTCCCATCTTTTAAAAAATATTGAATGAAGCGATAGAAAATTTGCTGTTCGTTCACTAATTTAATAAAAGCATGGGATCGTGGAGAAGCCCCAAAACTAAAACCTCTGCTGATCTCTTTATTGCTCATTAGCAGTGTACAACTCTCATCCATCATTAAAGAGGACTTCATTAATTGCACTTTTTCACTAGTTGGCTGATTAAAGTACCATCCAGTTGAATAATATTTGGGATGTCTGAGAAAGGGATTTTGCACGTACAACTTTTCATTAAGGTATTTTTCCAACCACTCATGCCCAGTTGTAAGGCATGCAGAAGAACCATCAGCTTTGATATAGAAATATGTAAAATGTGTGAAAGAAAAAGCATCAAGGAACGGTCGAACAAGTTTTGTTGCTTTTTCACTTAAAACTGTATGCTTTTTGAGTCGATCTGACCAATCCATGCTAGCTCCTGGTTGAGCCTATTCTCAACACCCGATTATACTAGAACCCAAAGAATCGGGGCACTCAAGAAATCCCCAATAAAGAAACCGTTTAAGTATATTGCAATTAAAATTATTCTTCTATTTTCTATATTTTAGAGGCTGTTAACGGATTCAGGATTCGTTAACAGTCTCTTAGGCCGATGCGGCACAAAGAGAATCTGCATGACTAAATTGGCTTACAGCAGAAAACTGTCTCCCTAGCTCAGCCCTAGAGGTCAGTGTAGGGTGCGCAAAATCTCTCCTGTTATTTCCGTCTGGAGTGATCCGTTCTTGAACTTTTTTCATATAGGCAGGCGTTAGCTTCTTTTTCAGTTGCAACGCGGCAACACGTCTAGGATCTAATTTTTTAACAAAAGAG
>JBGAFY010000137.1:0-4131 GCA_044226975.1 Rhabdochlamydiaceae bacterium | reverse complement strand
CAGAAGTAAAAATTCAATTAGCAAGTTGGCGGGATGATCTTAACGATTTAGAACAGAGAATCGAAGGCGCCGAGGTTAGTGACGATCAGTTAACTATAGAAATGGAGAACCTGGAAACCGTATGGAGTGGTCTCAAATTAACTAAGGAAGATTTAAATGGTCGTCTTGAACTTGCTCAAACAAATCACGAAGCAAGTGTTGAGAAAGACTTGATAGAAATGCAAGAAACAATTGCAAAAGCGACTACTGTTTTCAATAGAGCTTCCTTAGTATGCTCGAGTCGGGCTCTCAATTTAGTTCAGGAAAGTCTTTTTAGTGCATTGTCTCTAAGTGATTCAAATCTAAAAGAAACGAAGTTATTTCCATTAAAAAGATCGCTTATGATTATAAAATTTAATCCTTTCTACGCGCATGAACAAAAGAGAATAGATGAATTACTGGGTTCTATCGATGACGAATTAAAACAGATCAATGGTGTCCGAGAAAAAAAAGCGAAAAGAATCGAATTGCTTTCATCTCTGTGTGAAAAGGTTGTATCAATCAAAACTCTAGATGAATTAAAAACGATCCTTCCTCTTGATTTACATAGTGAGTTAAAACAAGTACTGTATCCAACTTATTATCCAGTTATTGAAAAATTCGACCATCTAGATCTTTTTAATAACAGATTTACTGTGGAGCAAATTACTGACGCTCTAAAAGCATTGTTAAAGAAAGAGACAACTGTTGAAGAACCACCTGTAACAGGTAAAGAACTTGTTGAAGATGGATTTACTAACAAATATTCTACAGTAGTGCACAATCCAAACTCTCTTTTGATCTTGCCGACGGAAGTTTTATTTAAAATCTTTCAGTTCATTAATAACCGTAGAGATTATCGCTGTTTATCCCTTGCTTGTAGATCTCTTAGGGAAATTAGCATTATGAATGGAGCGCGTGATCATGTTTTAGCTAACCCTTCTATTCCAGACTTTCTTCAATGCGAAGTTTCTTCTACTACATCAATGACAAGAGAAGCAGTATTGCTACAAGCCAAAGAAATCGAAAATAATCTAAAATCGAATAATAATTTTAATAATGTAGCTTTATATAATGTCCCGAAATATAAAGATAATCTTGTTAGAACTGTAATTGGTGATCATTTAGTTGTTAAATATTATGGTAATTATTTAGAGCCTAAGATTGTGCTTCACGATCTTCAAAAGGAATTCACCATGGAAATTCAAAGTCTCAATTGCAATGTGACAACAATGGCGCCTGTTCATGGTGCTGTGACCCCACTGCTCGTCACTGCTTTTCAAGGAGGATTTAAAATATGGGACTTTGAATCATTGAAAACGGCTGTAAATTCAGATAGCGCATTACTTTTAGAAGTTGAAACAGGGAAACACCAATCTTCCTCGATTTATGCTCCATCTTATAAAGAATTGAAGATTCATTCATTTAATAATGTTCTTATTGTTGGAGATTCTAACCCAGGGGGGGCTCTTTACTTTATCGATTGTTCTCAAGGTTTTAAAAAGGAGAATGTCCTTAAGGTTCAATCCAAAGAATTTACGCAAATTATTATGAACGAAGAACAGGCGTTTGTAGTACATTCCAAAGAAATTACTGTTTGGAATATTGCCAAAGTTAAAGAGTGCATCGCTAACAAACAAACAGTTGATCCTAAAAATACTGCACAAACATGGAAGTTTGATGAGAACATCGGCCATATAAAGGTTCTCGAAAACGAAGTGGTTGTTGCATATAACCAAAGCAAACTGGATGTTTCAAAAAAGAAGGTGACTTTGGGTGAATTATTAAAAAGAGCAGATGGCACCTTAGTCAGAAAGCTATCTTACAATGCAACATCTAAAGATTCCAGAGAAACCCCCATGCCTTTCATTGATGCTTCTGATCATATGCTGATTTCGTCAAATTACAATCAGATTTTATTTTGGGATATGGATACTAATCAGGATGTTGTTTTAAAGAGCGCAGAATTTGAGCATGATTTAGCTGTTCGTAAAATTACCGTGATAGGACGTCATATCTTGTGTGCGCTGCCTGGAGCAATGCTGCTTTTGAATCAAGATGATCTATCGAAAATTATTACATCTAGAAATTCCAAAATGAAAGTTGAAAACAATGGTTTGGAAATTATCGAATCTTGTGATCTCTTTGGAAAATATTTGATTACAGTTAATTCAACGGGGAGTGCTAGATATTTCTATGTCTATAATTTATTGGATTGTTCCAAAAAATGAGAGAAGCTAATAAAATTTGTATCATGTACTCAACTTAGGCAAGATTGAATACTCATTTATCAGCATGGATTTTTTATTCCAGTATTGCACTTATTTGTAATCCTATTCATTCTCAAGAATTTAAGGCGATTGCAGACAAGATATGGAAAAATGAGTGCGGTCAAACTATCAATGGTTTGACCTGCTGGAATAAGGGGGAGAATTTTGCTTCTTTAGGCATTGGGCACTTCATCTGGTACCCTTCTGGCACATCAGAGCGCTTTCAAGAGACATTTCCAGACCTTCTTCAGTTCTTTCAAAAAGAGGGAGTCGTATTGCCTCCTTGGTTATCTCAAGCTCAAGGATGTCCTTGGAGCTCTCGCGAAGAATTTTATCTCAAAAGCCAATCAACAGAAATGAAGAGTTTGCGTCAGCTCTTGTATGACACTCGAGATTTACAAGCCACATTTATGGCAAAGCGGCTTAAGAATGTGCTCCAGCAGATGCAAGAAACCCTGCCTGAAAAAGATAGAGATCATATCTCAACAATCTTTCATCGGCTAGAAAGTGATCCCAGAGGATTATATGTCTTGATTGATTACTTAAACTTTAAGGGGAGTGGTATATCTACTTCTGAAGCTTACAAAGGGCAAGGATGGGGCTTACTTCAAGTTCTGAAGGGCATCTCTTTGTCTTCTACTAATATTGTTAGTGATTTTGTCGATAGATCGAAACACGTCCTTGCTGAGCGGGTCAAAAATGCTCCTAAAGACAGACATGAGGAGCGTTGGCTTAAAGGGTGGTATAATCGGTTAGATACATATCTGTTACCGCCTTAAAAACTTTAATGCGCCGACTGTTATTTGGTTAGGGGATAGGATCTAACGGCGGTGCTTGATCCGCTTGTCGATATCGCTATAGCCCCGTTTTTGTTTGGCGATCATATCGAGTCCTACATACCAGCGGTCTGGGACTTGTAGATCAATCCATCGAATGTCGAGAGGTGTCCCACTATTGATAGATTGCAAGTAAAAGAGTTCATTTTCCATAGACCTATAGGTAGAGAGGTAATGGTCTCGTAACTTGAGCATATACGGACCATTGACTACATAGGCATGGGCCCTCAAAGAAAAGTGCACTTTTATATAACTCAGGTGATCTGTTGGTATAGAGACGTGGACTTGAGTCCCTAAAAAAAAGACATCCCATGCATCTTTGAAATGGTCGAAAAAATGAGTGACGTACGCATTGATCGAACTGGGTTCGCTGATAAAGACTGCATCATCTTCTAGAATCAGGACATTTTTCCATCCCTTTTCCAAAGCGAAGTCTAATGCTTTGATATGGCTGTAGACGCAGCCCCTGCAACCATTTAGCTCATCGTGGTGGGCGTCAATGCGGAATATTTTATGGGGGGCAATTCCTGCATTTTTGAGCTCTTTTTCGATGTGCTTTTTCCGATCTGTGCGGATCGCCAGATTAATATAGACAATTCCATCAAAGCGGTTTAGAGCTGTATCCGTCATATCTTTGCTATTTAGCAAAGTGGGTGTTATTGCGCAAGTTGTTTATAATTAATATTTTAAAAGTGGTTATAATTAATCTTTAATTATGCTATAATTAAAATATAAAAATATAATAATGGAGCGATAATAATGAGTGTTAGTAATAAACCTGATTGTGTAACAATTTTTCCTACTCAATTTGATCGCAGCGAAGATCGAAAAGCCTACAGAAAGGTAGGGACAGAGAATAGCTTTAACCACCTTTGGAACCAACATAAGGTTGTAAATGGTTTACTAAGTTTTGTTTCTTTTGGACTGTATTATGCTTATCTCCGTTGCTGGAAAGCACCTAAATTTTATGAAAAAAACAGTAGGGCTTACATTTGTCTGAACCACTT
>JBGAFY010000136.1:0-4431 GCA_044226975.1 Rhabdochlamydiaceae bacterium | reverse complement strand
ACTTTTTAATTAGTTCAGTTCAGCTTTCCTGGATGACGGCAATTCAATATCAAGGGATTTATATCCTGATTGTGTACGCATTATTGAACGCGTTTCTTGGCTCGCAATTTGCCCTTCTTTCGTTATGGGCAATGCGTAATAATTCTCATTCCATTTTACAAGCTGCTGCTATTGCTAGCGCATGGACTTTGATGGAATGGTCTAGGATGTGGATCTTCTGTGGCTTCACATGGAATCCGGTAGGGCTCTCACTTGCTTTTCCCTCATTGCCCTTGCAAACAGCGTCTCTTTTAGGAATTTATGGTCTTTCATTTTGGGTAGTTTTTACCAATGTTTTGTTTTATCAGTTCTTAAAGAAGAAAATTCATTGGAATTTTGCCATTTCTGCTTGTGCTTTTCCATATTTGATAGGTGCTTTGTTGTTTGGATTTCAGTCCCTATCCTTAAATTCAGAACATTTAAATACCTTGAAGCTAGGTATTGTCCAGACAGGGCTCAAGCCATCAGAGAAATGTTACATAAATGATGATAAAACGTTTATCCATCCTCATTTGCAATGGGAAAAGATATTAACATATCTCAAGGAAACTGGCGAAACTAAGTATGATTTTATCGTCTTGCCTGAAGCGGCTGTCCCATTTACTAGCGATGCATTAATTTATAAGAGACGCAAGGTCAGTGAAAGTTTTAAAAATATTTTAAACTATGAAATAGAAGATCAAGGAGAGCCAGCTGTTTCTAATTTATTTTGGGCCCAGAGCATAGCAAATTTTTATCAATCCGAAGTGGTCATAGGTTTAGATCGAAGATTCAAAAATTCTGAGGACCAATGGGAAAACCATAACGCTGCATTTTTTTTGAGACCAGGTGTTTTCAATCCGGACTCTTATGCAAAACAAGTTTTACTTCCTTTAGCAGAGTATCTTCCTTTTCCATGGTTGAACCCAATAGTCAGCCGTTATGGAATCCAAGAGTTTTTCACCCCAGGAAAAGAGAGTAAAGTGTTTCTTGGAAAAGTTCCTTTCTCCACCACAATTTGTTATGAAGAGACTTTTCCTAGAGTAGTAAGAAAATTTCGCCTAAACGGCGCCCAGTTGTTGGTCAACTTGACCAACGATGGCTGGTATCCTAATTCATCCCTTCCCTTGCAGCATTTGCATTTAGGACGTTTAAGAGCCGTGGAAAATGGCATTCCGGTAATAATATCATGTAATACTGGAGTGAGTTGTGTGATCGACTCTACTGGCAAGATTCAAAAAATATTTTCAGTTAATACTGGCAAGATTCAAAAAATATTTTCAGTTAATGAAACAGATAAAGGGGTTCTCTTAGCTAACCTGTGCTTAACCTCTCACAAAACGCTTTATACAGTTTTTGGAGATTGGATTTTAATTGTATTATGCTTTGTTGTATTATCATTCTACTTAAGAAAAATAACAAAATTTGACCTAAAAAATTAATTTTATTTTTCACGAGAGAAGATATCATATGCTATTTTCTTGCTTGAAATGGATTTATGGGCTATTTTTTTTCAAAAATGCTGCCCGGGTTGAAATAGGAGAGACTTTTGACAGCAGTTTCTGAAAAAAAAATAGCTCCATCGCAAATGTCTTCATTTCCGCATCGTAGAAAACAGCGGACGTTGAAGCATTCCGTCTGTTTTTCGGGCATTTCCTTATTTACAGGGATACAAACGAATCTTCGTTTAATGCCTGCTCCAGCAGATCATGGAATCGTATTTTTAAGAACTGACCTTCCTGAAAAACATCCTATTAAAGCCCATATAGACAACGTGCAATCGACGCCACGCTGCACAATACTAGGCAATAAAGATGTCTCTATCCAGACGGTAGAACATTTACTTGCAGCATTAAGTGCTTACGGAATTGACAACGTTTTAATTGAAGTTGATAGTCCTGAAATACCAATTGGCGATGGGAGCTCTGCTCCTTTCTGCGCATTACTTGATGAGGCAGGTCTCGAAGAGCAGGAACAAGAAATTCCGATATACAAGTTAAAAAAGCCTCTATATTTTTCTAAAGGTGATATCCATTTAATCGCTCTACCTTCTGATGAATTTCGGGTTAGTTACTCTCTCGATTATCCCCACTCTTCTTTTTTGAGGTCACAATATTATTCTGTACATATTAATCAGAATAATTTTAAAAATGAAATAGCTTCTAGCCGCACATTCTCCCTTTTTGAAGAGATTGAGCCAATGATTGCGAAAGGGATTATTAAAGGCGGAAGCTTAGATAATGGCGTTATCATCAAAGGCATGGAAGTTCTCAATCCTGGTGGGCTGAGACATCCTAACGAAATGGTCCGTCATAAGATTTTAGATGTGGTCGGAGACTTGTCTCTTATTGGCGCGCCGATTTGTGCTCATATTGTGGCAGTTCGTTCCGGTCATGCGACAAATAGTGAATTTACTAAAATGCTGCTTAACCACTTTAAGGCGGAGTATAATTTTAAGATGCCTTCATCCTCACCCCGTCCTCCTGTTGTTTTAGACGTTAAGCAAATAATCCGGATTCTTCCTCACAGATACCCAATTCTTCTAGTTGATAGAATTGTTTATATGAACTTAGAGGAAAATGTAATCATCGGTCAGAAAAACGTCACAGTCAACGAACATTTTTTCCAAGGACACTTTCCTGATGTTCCTATTATGCCAGGGGTTCTAATTTTAGAAGCTCTTGCCCAAACAGGCGGGATTTTAGTGCATCAAAAAGGTCATAATGAGAAAATCGCTGTTCTTTTGAATATCAATAACGCGAAATTCCGTCGGCCCGTTGTTCCAGGAGATGTGTTGATGCTACATGCTACAGGACTTCATATAAGCCAAAAGGCAGGCAAAGTTTTAGCTAAGGCAACCGTAAATGACCAGCTCGCTGTAGAAGCGGAAATTGGTTTTGCGCTCGTAGACAAAGAGCAACTTTAAATAATTTATACACTTTACAAGTTAAGAGTTGGATTTTCCATGTCGAATACTTACCCAAAATCCTGCAACATCCACCCAGCAGCCATCATTGAAGAGGGCGCCCTTATCGGTGAGAATGTCACTGTAGAAGCTTATGCTGTTATAAAAAGCACTGTGACGATAAAGGATGGAGCTGTCATTAAGTTTTGTTGCATCGATGACATTACAGCTATCGGTGAGAACACAATCGTGGCCGCTACTGCGGCATACCGGATAGACACAAGATCTTGATAATCGCGGTGAAAAGAGACATTTTATTCTTGATAGAGCCAGAGCTGAAATTCACCAGATTTGTCCTGACAATTGCTACGCGCGACCCGTGGTGAAAATGAAGCCGATAGCTGCTTGATCATGGCCCTGTGCCATGTCGCACATAATTGTGAAATAGGTAACCCTTTCTCGCCAACAACGTTAATCTCGCTGGGCATGTATTAGTTGAAGATTCAGCAATCATCGGCGGAATGACCCCAGTGCACCAGTTTTGCCGCATAGGTACCCACGCAATGGTCGGTGGATTCAGCCGAATTACACATGATGTTCCTCCTTATACAATCGGTGCCGGTTCACCGTATAAGCTTGGTGGTTTGAACTTGATAGGATTAAAGCGACATGGGTTTCCCTATGAAGTTCGTCGCGCGTTGACAAAAGCCTTCAAGCTCACTTACCGCTCTGGGCTCAGTTTATCTGAAGCACACGATCTGATCGAAGGAGAGGTCGAATCAAATCTGCATGTAGAAAAATGGTTGCATTTCTGCAGAACGTCTCGTCGTGGGTTGATAGGCTTTCAAGGCCGTATCGAACAATCTTCTGAGGAAGAGTTTGAAGAGTTAGAAGAGTTGCTTGAAGAAGGGGTATAAGACTTCTGAAGATTGTTTTTTTTGGCACATCTCCTTTTGCATCGATTACACTAGAAGGCCTTTTAGCTGCTGGAGTGGAAGTAGAAGCGATTATCACAAGGCCCGATAAGCCTAAGGGTCGCTCTTCAACTCCTTCTTCACCTCCTGTGAAAGAAACAGCTTTGCAGATAGCTCCTCACATTCCCCTTTACCAACCGACAAAAGTCTCTGCTTCAGAATTTAAAACTACCCTCGATAATTTTAAATCTTCTTTATTCGTAGTCGTCGCTTTTGGCGAAATTCTAAAACCTCATGTTTTATCAATCCCACAACATGGATGTATCAACGTCCATGGTAGCGTGTTGCCTAAATATCGTGGTGCTGCTCCTATGCAGCGGGCATTGATGAATGGAGAGAAGGAAACTGGAGTGACAATTATCGAAATGGTTGCAGAAATGGATGCAGGCGATATCCTTGAGACAAAAAAAATGGCTGTGTCTGAAGAAATGTGTTTAGGAGAGTTAGAGCCCGCCCTAGCTCGATTAGGTGTAGAAGCTCTTCTTCAAGTATTTGCAAAGATTCAAACAGGAACGCTAAGACCTCTTCCTCAGG
>JBGAFY010000135.1:1032-4188 GCA_044226975.1 Rhabdochlamydiaceae bacterium | reverse complement strand
TCCAAATTTAACGGTAAATTAAAAGCTTTAGTCGTCGACGGCATTCCTAATATACGAAAAAAATTGATCGAGTCTGCCTCAGACTATGATGTCATTATCACTTCATATACTCTGCTGCAAAAAGACATAGAGAGTTATAAAAACTGTAACTTCAATTATGTGATCCTCGATGAAGCGCAGCATATAAAGAATCGTGGAACGCGCAATGCCAAGTCTGTAAAAATGATCCCAGCAGACCACCGTTTGATCTTATCGGGAACTCCGATCGAAAACTCCTTGGATGAGCTCTGGAGCCTCTTTGACTTCTTGATGCCGGGCTTTTTAAGCACTTACGATCGTTTTGTCGAGAAATATATCCGTGTGACGGGTGCAGAACAATCTAAAAATATTGAATTTTTACGCAAAAAGGTCTCTCCATTTATCCTACGCCGCATGAAGAGCGACGTGTTAAGCGATCTTCCGCCTGTGTCGGAGATCGTCTATCACTGTCAGCTTTCTGAAGTACAACAGCAGCTATACCGATCTTATGCGCAATCTGCTCGCGATGAGCTTGTCCGTCTTGTTGAACGCGATGGGTTCGATCGTGTACAAATCCATGTTCTTGCGACATTGACAAGGCTTAAACAAATTTGTTGCCATCCAGCTATCTTCGCTAAAGAGAAAGCGGAACCCGGTGATTCTGCAAAATACGATATGCTCCAAGAATTACTGCAGACATTGATCGAGGGCAACCATAAGACTGTCATCTTTAGCCAATATACGCGGATGCTCCAGATCATGCGTGAGGATTTTGAGCAACGTTCGATTAAATATCTCTATCTTGATGGCTCGAGCAAGAATCGTTTGGAAGTCGTAAAAGAATTCAATGAGAATCCAGGGGTCTCTGTATTCCTTGTGTCTTTAAAAGCGGGTGGAACAGGGCTCAACTTAGTTGGAGCTGACACAGTGATCCACTATGATATGTGGTGGAACCCTGCAGTTGAAAGCCAAGCGACAGACCGTGTACATAGAATGGGGCAAAAGCAATCAGTTTCTTCTTATAAGTTAATTACACTTGGCACTATCGAAGAGAAAATTGCAGAAATGCAGAAGAGGAAAAAAGGATTGGTCAAGAAAGTGGTGAGCTGCGATGATGAGGCTATAGCTAAGCTCACATGGGAAGACGTCCTGGAGTTATTAAAGACGTAATGAATATATCTCTTTAATAACAGATAACAAAAAAACAAATTTTCTATGGCACAACAAAATAAATCATCTATTTCTAATTTAGTTTCATTGCTCAGTCGCTCTGCATTAAATAAATTTGGGCAAGTCTCTGGATTATTTTCTTCTGATATTGGAATTGACCTCGGCACCGCCAATACACTTGTTTACGTCCGCGGAAGAGGGATTGTCTTAGCTGAACCTTCTGTGGTTGCAGTCGATTCCCAAACCTAGGAAAGACTCCCAGAAAAATTCATGCCGTCCGCCCAATGAAAGATGGAGTAATTGCTGATTTTGAGATCGCTGAAGGAATGCTTAAAGCTTTGATCAAAAGGGTCACTCCAGCCCGCAGTTTATTCCGCCCAAAAATTTTGATCGCTGTTCCATCTGGGATCACAGGGGTCGAGAAGCGCGCTGTTGAAGATTCTGCATTGCGTGCCGGTGCTCAAGAAGTGATCCTTATTGAAGAGCCTATGGCTGCAGCAATTGGTGTCGATCTCCCTGTCCACGAGCCATCGGCCAACATGATTGTCGATATCGGCGGTGGTACAACTGAAATTGCCATCATTTCTTTAGGTGGTATTGTAGAGTCCAGGTCTTTAAGGATTGCAGGTGACGAATTTGATGAGTGTATCGTCAACTACATGCGTCGTACATATAACCTGATGATTGGACCTCGTACTGCAGAAGAGATCAAAATGACGATCGGCTCTGCGTACCCACTTGGGGACCATGAGCTTGAAATGGAAGTGCGCGGCCGCGACCAAGTCGCTGGCCTCCCTGTGACAAAGAGGATCAACTCCGTCGAAATCCGCGAGTGTCTGGCAGAACCTATCCAACAGATCATCGAGAGTGTTAAGCTGACGTTAGAAAAATGTCCTCCTGAACTTGCAGCCGACCTCGTTGAGAGAGGCATTGTGCTTGCTGGAGGAGGCGCTTTGATAAAAGGATTAGACAAATCTTTGATCAAAGAGACCGGACTTCCCGTGATCGTTGCACCGAATCCATTGCTCGCAGTCTGCCTTGGAACAGGTAAAGCTCTTGAATATCTCGATAAATTCAAAAAACGCAAGTCTCTGGTTGCATGAGCCTATCTCAGAGACTTCGTGCTTGGACGAAGAATGAGTTTCTGATCACTTGGGTCGAAGAAGCCATTGCGCTATGTCGGCCCGCGTCTGTTCATCTCTGTGACGGAAGCAAAGAAGAGTTCGATCAAATTTGCAACCAGCTTGTCGACAAAGAAGTTTTTGTTCGCCTGAATCCTAAACTACGCCCCTCAAGTTTTCGCTGCTGTTCTGATCCTAGCGATGTCGCTAGGGTGGAAGAGGCTACTTTCATTTGCTCGCGCACAAAAGAAGATGCGGGCCCTACAAACAACTGGCGCGATCCCAAAGAGATGAAAGAATTGCTTCTGTCTCTTTTCAATGGATGCATGGAAGGTAGAACTCTTTATGTGGTCCCTTTTTGCATGGGCCCTTTGGGATCCAAATATTCTCGTGTGGGAGTGGAAATTACTGACTCTCCGTATGTCGTTTGCAGCATGTACATCATGACGCGCATGGGCAAAAACGCGTTAGAGCGCCTTGGAACAGGTGATTTTGTTCCTTGCATGCACAGCGTTGGATATCCTTTAAGACCAGGGATCAAAGATGTTAAATGGCCTTGTTCAAAAGAACATAAGTACATCGTCCATTTCCCAGAAGAAAAGCAAATTTGGTCTTACGGCAGTGGTTATGGTGGAAATGCTTTGCTCGGCAAAAAAAGCTTTGCTCTGCGCATTGCGTCCGCTACTGCAAGACAAGAAGGATGGCTTGCAGAGCATATGCTTATCCTTGGCATCACAAATCCTCAAGGGAAGAAAAAATATTTTGCCGCAGCATTTCCCAGTGCTTGTGGCAAGACAAACCTTGCGATGCTTCAGCCAACTATTCCAGGGTGGAAGATCGAGTGCGT
>JBGAFY010000135.1:0-1005 GCA_044226975.1 Rhabdochlamydiaceae bacterium | reverse complement strand
AATGGAATTTTGCGGGCCATCAATCCCGAAGCCGGATTTTTTGGAGTTGCACCTGGTACTTCCGAACGTTCAAATCCAAATGCAATGCGCACAATTTCTCGCGGCACGATATTTACCAATGTTGCAATGACCCCTGATGGAGACGTATGGTGGGAAGGGATGACAGAAACTCCTCCTCCAAATGCCATTGACTGGCTAGGAAAGCCTTGGACCCCTACAAGCGGTACCCCCGCAGCCCATCCCAATGCACGCTTTACTACACCCATTTACCAATGCCCTATAGTCGATGAATATTGGGAAGATCCCGAAGGAGTTCCTATCTCGGCAATACTATTTGGCGGAAGACGTACTACAACGGTCCCTCTCGTCTATGAAGCTTTTACTTGGGAGCATGGAGTTCTAATTGGTGCCGGATTGTGTTCAGAAACAACAGCAGCTGCCAAAGGTGAAGTTGGGAAGCTGCGTCACGATCCGTTTGCGATGCTGCCCTTCTGCGGATATAACATGGCAGATTATTTCCAGTACTGGCTTGATTTTGGAAAAAAGCATGGTGCTTCACAACTGCCTCGCATTTTTTTCGTGAACTGGTTTCGTAAAGACAGCCAAGATAAGTTCATCTGGCCGGGATTTGGAGAAAACATTCGTGTTTTAGAATGGATCTTTGAGCGCGTCTCAGGAACAGGGATTGCGCAAGAGTCTTCTATCGGCTGGCTTCCTGGAAAGGAAGCGCTTAATACAATAGGCCTTAAGATTTCTGAAGAAAATCTAAACGAGTTATTTCAGATTGATAAGGATGCATGGCAAGGTGATTTAGAAGGATTGCGAAGTTACCTTCAGAAATTCGGCGATAAAGCACCTCAAGCGCTTTACCGCCAGATCGATCTCTTGCAGTCAAGACTTAAAATCTAAATTTGGAGTGCGGGGACTTGTCACCGCTTTTCCCTGCATCGACTTGTCGATGCTGTAACTGATGCAGACATCGACAAGTCGATGAGTAAAAAAAGC
>JBGAFY010000134.1:0-4202 GCA_044226975.1 Rhabdochlamydiaceae bacterium | reverse complement strand
TATCGTTTCCAGAAATGATAACGACTTTATCGCCTTTTTTTATCCACTTGCTCATTATGTCTCCTTAAATCACTTCTGGTGCTAGGGAACTAATTTTTATGAATCCTTTCTCACGAACTTCTCGCGCGACAGGACCAAATATACGCGTTCCCTTAGGATTTTCTTTGTCATCAATAATAACAGCGGCATTATCATAGAACCTTAAGTAAGAACCATCGTCCCTACGAATATAGCTCTTAGTTCTTACGATAACTGCTTTGACAACTTCACCTTTTTTAACGCTACCCTTCGGGTCAGCTTCTTTAACGGCACAAACAATAATATCGCCAACTCTGGCATATCTACGCTTAGAACCACCGAGGACTTTGAAACAGCGTACTCGACGTGCACCTGTGTTATCCGCGACTTCTAGCTCTGATTCTTGTTGGATCATGACACTTCCTTACGATGGTTTAGCTTGGCAAAACTTCAACTACACGCCAGCGTTTCAATTTAGAAAGAGGTCTGGTTTCAACGATGCGCACACGCTGTCCGACATCAATATTCTTATCGTCGACATGTGCGTAGTATTTTTTAGCGCGAGTAATAACCTTATCGAATTCAGGATGCTTAAGAGTTCTTGTCACTTGGACAGTAACTGTTTTCTGCATCTTGTTCGAAACAACGACGCCTTCACGAACTTTGCTTCTTGTTTGAAAGCTATTATCTTTCATATCTCTCTCTTCTTCTATTTTTTGGTACGAAGGACTGTCAAAACGCGCGCTCTTTCTCTCTTTTTCTCTCTGAGCGTATGCGGCTTCTCTAACTTGCGTGATACAGCTAGTTCGTTGCGCAAGTTAAAAATCTCTGTCGAAAACTCTTGGTAAAGTTTCTTTAGGTCTTCAACAGATTGCTCACTGTAAGTTTTCTTTTGTTTCGCCATACATCCTGCCTTAAACTCTTTCAACGCGATCGACAAAACGGGTTTTTAATCCCAATTTTGCAGCTGCTCTTCTCATCGCATTTTGTGCAGCTTCTTTGGTAACTCCACCAACTTCAAACAGAATGCGGCCAGGTCTAACAACAGCTACCCAATGATCGGGAGCCCCTTTACCTTTACCCATTCTTGTCTCAGCAGGTTTTTTCGTTACCGACTTGTCAGGAAATATTCGAATCCACACTTGTCCACGGCGAGCAAGATATCTTGTTATTGCAACACGACATGCTTCGATTTGGTGGTTCGTGATACGTCCTCGTTCTAGTACTTGCATGCCAAATTCGCCAAAATCGACGAAATTGCCAGCTTTACTCAGACCAGCATGGTGGCCTTTTTGCATTTTTCGAAATTTAGTGCGTACAGGCATTAGAGCCATAGCGACAACTCCTAAGCTACTTTTGTGACGTTGTCTTCGCCACGGTTAATCCAAACTTTTACACCGATGGAACCATAAGTTGTCTCGGCTCTTCCCATCGCATAGTCGATCTCAGCGCGGATAGTATGTAGAGGAATTCTCCCTTCTTTATACCATTCTGTACGTGCGATCTCAGCTCCGCCAATCCTTCCGGAAATTTGGACTTTAACACCAGCTGCGCCAGCATCCATTGCCGTTTGTATCGCTTTTTTCATAATGCGGCGGAATGGCACTCTGCGCTCAAGTTGCTTTGCAATTCCTTCAGCAACGAGCTTAGCATCAAGATCTGGTCTTTTGATTTCTTCTACTTCGATCCAAACCTCTTTACCAGTCAACTTCTTTAGTTCTTCTTTAAGGATGTCAATTTCAGCACCCTTTTTACCTATAACCAAACCAGGACGAGCAGTATTGATTGTAACTTCAATTTTACCACTCATTCTCTTGATAGTTAACTGCGAAGTCCCAGCACAGCAAGGTTTTGCGAGTAAGAATTTACGAATGCGGTTGTCTTCGCCGAGCAAATCGCCAAATTCCTTCTTAGTGGCATACCACACTGAGCGCCACTTTTTAGTGCGGATCAGTCGAAAACCGATTGGAGATGTTTTTTGTCCCATTGTATTCCTCTAAACCCTTTATTCTGAGGTAACTTCTATTGTAAAATGGCTTGTTCTTTTCATCACAGGAACTCGTCCGCCTTTCGACTTAGATTTCGCTCGCTTGATGACTGGTCCAGCATCGACTCTTACCCCAGCAACTGTCAAATCACGGCGCTGCACGTTATAACGAGACTCTGCATTAGCTACGGCGCTATCGAGTGTCTTAAGAAGCAAGCGTCCAGCTTTTTGAGGACAACACATTAATTGAGTCGTTGCCTCTTCAACTTTTTTGCCACGGATCATATCAGCGATCAAACGTGCTTTACGTGGTGGAATGCGGATATACTTTGTAATAGCTTTAACATTTTGCATAAATTATCCTTTTCCTCCAGGTGTTTGAGCAGCAGCAGGAGCTCCACCACCATTACCTCCAGCAGGAGCAGCGATTTTCTTAGAACCGTGTCCTTTGAAAATACGTGTAGGTGCAAATTCGCCCAGTTTATGTCCGACCATATTCTCAGACACAAAGACAGATAGAAACTTTTTACCGTTATGCACATCGAATGTATGCCCAATCATATCGGGAATAATCAATGATCTACGGGACCATGTTTTGATCGGCTTCTTTGTTCCGCCTGCTCTATTTTGTTTTTCGACCTTCGCGTACAGATGATGATCGACGAAGGGACCTTTTCTCAACGATCTTCCCATAATAACACCTATTTCCTACGATCTTTTACGATCCACTTATTGGATTTCTTTTTAGGACGTGTACGGAAACCTTTGGTGTACATGGCCCATGGAGTTTGCGGTAAATAACCGTTATGCTTTCCTTCGCCACCACCGTGTGGGTGGTCTACAGGGTTCATCGCTGTACCGCGGACTGTTGGACGGACACCTTTCCAACGCATACGGCCCGCTTTACCTTCGATTCGCAAGTTCCACTCAGCATTAGAAACAATGCCAAATGTAGCCTTGCACTCTTCATTAATCATGCGGATTTCACCGGAAGGCATTTTCAAGGTTGCATATCCTCCGCTGCGCGCCATTAGCTGCGCTGACAAACCAGCGGAGCGAACTAATTTGGCGCCACGTCCTGGCAACGTCTCAATATTGTGAATGGTAGATCCAAGTGGCATATTCTTAATCTTCATACAACAGCCGATGTTGAATGGAGCTTGTTCGCCAGTTTGTACTACGTCTCCAGCTTTTAGTTGTTGAGGTGCAATAATATAGCGCTTCTCTCCATCTACATAGTGAAGCAGAGCAATGTGGGCACTACGATTAGGATCATACTCAATAGATGCGACCTTTGCAGGGATGTTGTCTTTGTCACGTTTAAAATCGACTAAACGATAGAAGCGTTTATGGCCTCCGCCGTGATGTCGGCAAGTAATATGACCGTGATGATTTCTTCCACTGCCTCTTCTTTTTTTCACTAGTAGAGACTTTTCAGGACACACTGTAGCTCTGCCAGATTCGCCCACTCGAGTAAGTTGGTCGTTGCTCGTTAAAACGAGCTCTCTTTGGCTTGGAGTTGTTGGTCGGAATTTTTTTGTCATGGTTTGCTAACTCCTGGCTTAAACCTTTTCATCGAGAGAATCGCCGGCTTCTAGGGTAACAACAGCTTTTTTGAATGCTGCTTTGAACCCGGTTCTGCCACGGACAGTTCTTCTCTTTGGTCTGACATTAATTGTATTCACATCGACGACAGTGATCTTTCTGTCTGCGTAAATTTCTTCGATAGCACCAGCTATTTCAGTTTTATTCGCCTTTTTATCGACGATGAAAACGTACTTAGGAGTATCGCATTTACGAACAGAAGGATTGCTCGCATTAAATTGGAGTTGCTCTAACACACGTGATTTTTCAGTTACGTGGCGGCATTTAATTACATCATAAGGAGTTTTCTTGCGCATGGATTAGGATTTTCCTCCCATTAAAACCATCAGTTCATCAATAGCTGGTTCGAAAACAATGATATCTGTGCACAGTGACAAATCGTAACCATTGATGTTTGGCATGTGTCTGAATTCAACTTTCTTCAAATTGCGCATGCTCTTTGTGAAATTCTGGTACTTTTCTGAAGGGCGTACATTTTCTGAAACAGCACCTTCACCAAGAAAAAGAACTCGACGTTTGTCAATTTTTAATTTATCTAAAAATTCAGCAACTGACTTTGTCTTTGGCGCTTTAAAAGCTTTGTACTCTAATA
>JBGAFY010000133.1:0-5084 GCA_044226975.1 Rhabdochlamydiaceae bacterium | reverse complement strand
AGAAAAAAGAAAGCTGCTCGATCAAATCATTAAGGAAGATCTTTTCTCAAGGGGATCAGGAACATTATTCCACTCTTTGATAGACTCCACAAAAATACTTAATAAAGCCCAATCACAATTGATCAAACGGCTCAACCCCACTCCAATGTTCTCAAAATCATTCACCCAGCGAGTCGAAAAAAATTGGACACGTACCACTGGACAAAACATACCTTCTGATGACTTTGGCTATCACTACTCAAATTCTAATCGCAAGGACCCGATTGTGCTTGAAACGTTGCACGAGCATCTGAGGATAGAGGCATTGCTAGATTTCAAGTTGGCCTATAAAGTTCGGGATAAACAATGCGTTGAACAGCTTCTAAACAACTTACATCCTGAAGACCGATTATACATTGAAACTGAAGGTTTTAAACTAACTGGTAAAAAAAATTCTAAATGGACAACTGGAAGAGAACTTTTACTCGCTAATTTACACGGCCTATGGGATCCTAGATTTTTCGATATCATCGACACATATATTCAATCCGATAGAATATCCAATCACGTTCCTACTTTTCCAATCGTGCATCAAATAATCTCTCCTGAAGAACATGAGTCTCTTATCGGCGCATATACCTCTCCTAAGTTTGTTGCTAAAATGTTGGAGAGGATCAATGAACGAACATCCCCAAAATACAATGGTAATGAAACTGTTAGAGACTTACTTTATCGCGATATTAATAATCCGATTATTCGAGAGGTAAATGCAGCTTTAGTAACTGAAACCGAACTTTGGCCTTTGAAAAAGGCCCTTGAAGGCAAGGATTGGTTTACAGCAGCACGCTATGCTAGAAATCTATCCAAAGACGCGAAAAAAGTCCTACAGGAAAAATATCTTCAAATCGAAGAAGTACACCGTACAAAGCCCAAGGTCGAAAATTATCTAATCTCTTGCATTATCGGTAAAAATATCCCTACAGTTGCAATGCAAATGATCCAAGGAGCAATAACGCATTTTATTGACACCGAACTAGAAAGACGGCAAGCCTCATTATCAGACCCAATTTTAGGACTAAATGTCCCTTTTATCGGTATCACGACAATCTATGATACTAAAGATCCCCATCTAGAAGAGTTTCTACCCAATTTAAAACTCGCCTATGCCGCGGTGGAATATACTCTACGCAAGATCCCTATCTCAAGCAACTTCACAAATCATGAAGAGAGGATTCTCGATCCACGCATCCATAACCATTTAGAAATGATGAAAATTTCTGATATTATCCATAAATGGAAAGCAATACGTGATACAGCTGCAAGTGACTATCAGACAAGAAGAAAAATGTTAGAAGACTCATTTTCTGAGGTAATTGCAAGCGCTAAAACAGCTCTTATATACCCATTCGGCAATTGTGAATCAATGACTGAGCTAGCATTCAATTTTCTCATCCAAAATAATGATCAAGATCAGCTCATCGAAATATTTTTCATTGAAGGCAAAACGGATTCTTCTGATGGCGACCACGTATTTGGTGTAATAGGACGCGACCAGAACAGTGATAAAATAGATCCAACAACTTGGGGACCAAAGGCTGTTGTTTTTGATCCCTGGGCGCGAAAAACTTACCCTGCTTCCTTAATTAATACAGTGCTCCAAGACTATATAGATGTCATGGAAACAGGATTCCCACGCTTAAAGAAGTTCAATCCATCAACACAACACCTGAAGACAATTACAGAAAATCTAACTTCGAAGGATTTATTCAAACTACATAAAAATGTAGAGGGCATGCATCTACATTCCTTATTGAATGAGTTTCGGTAAAGGCACTCTCATGATAATAAACAAAAAATCGCAGCTCAGATATTAGACTATTTAGGGACTTTGGAAAGCCTGCAAAATAAATTGCCTTACTGTCAGCTCAAAGCGCAAATGCACTTCTATTTATATAAAAAAAGCTCCCAACTCAAATTGAAAGCATCGATGACTCTTTGGCATCTGTAAGACCAAAAGACAGAGACAATAAATTCTATTTCAGAATTAATATTCCCTGTTAATTGATTAAAATAATATCGATTATCGAAAATTTTACGCAAATCGCTTATAATTAACTATTTATTTCAATAGTTTGTTATATAATTAATAATTTGATATAATAATAGTAATTAACATTAAAAATATTGCAATTATGGCAATTGATAACAACCTATCAGAGCTTTTATATAATTCTGAATCTTTACAAACAATTAGTAAGCAAAGAAAACATTTGTCCTGGAGTGGTTGCACTACAGCTCTCAACTCGTTAAATTAAGAAAACGATCTGACAAATTACTTAAAGAGTACGTTTTGCCCTCTGCAAATGAAAATAATTACTTAACTTTAAGCATATGTCGGAAGAATATTTATAAATCCCAATCTAAGCTGTTCAAAAAGCTTGACACTGCGATCTTACAATCAAGCTTGTTCCATGCTAAAGTCTCCGAAGCTTGGGCCAGATGTGCCTCACAAAACACCCCTTCATCTGATTTTGGAAGGAAGTTTGCATTTAACTTTCCTAAAGATCCCATCACTCTTGAAGGGCTTAACAACCACTTATTGGCTACAGCAATTGATAACTATATTAAAGCGTATTTAGCTAAAAAAACTAAAAAAGCTGCACTCATTTTTAATACTTTGCCTGATGAAGTAAAAAGCGAGATTGAGCAGCGTCGTCCCAAATATGTTGATGATACAAATATTTCACACCCTGCTGAACTGCAAAAAGCAATCGACATTTCTCAAGAAAAATTCCAGGTTTACGATATCCCGATCATCCACCATTCAATAGATACTTTCTCTTTTCAAATCATGAAGCTCTTAAATGCTCATAACGAAATCAGGGAACAGTTTCGCAAATTTATATTTGTCACAGAAAAAATTGATTTAAAAAATGATGAAGAAGTTCGTGATTATCTTTTCCGTTATGCAACGCACCCATTTTTATTCCAAGCACTTTTGTCAATTGAATTAACTACCTTAAAACAAGCTTATGATTTGTTGGAACAGAATGAATGGAATCAAGCTAAAGTTATTTTAAACAAGCTTTCAAGCTTTTCATCTGCACAATTGGATTTTAGGATAGCGAAGAAAAAATCAGTAGCAGTTTCCGATTCTCTTTTGCCAAAGCTGTTAAATCTTAATACTGTAGATTCAGACCTTAAAGAATCTTTAAAAGAATTTATAACTAATTGCGAATTACACATAAAGAAAATTAAAGTCTCAGCGCCAAATAAAGTAGAGGGAGACTTCTATGCAGTTTTCACTATCGACAATGCAAATATGGAAACAGAGGTAATTTACCAAGCAGAATTAAATGTAGCTTATGAGGCCTTGATCTATGCTTTGCGCAAAATTACTATCTCATCAAATTTCTTGAATAGAGAAGAGAAAGTAACTAATTTTTCAAATCCCCAGTTTAGTATTCAACTCTATCAGTTTGTAATGGAAATTAAGAAAAAATTGTACACCTCTACTCAAAACGAGTATTGCCAAAAAAAATCTCCTAGTCTTGATAGATTTACAAGTTGTTTCGCTCAAAGAAAAACTGTGGAAGAATTTTCTATTGAAATTGTGGAGAACTATCTAGCTTAGCACTCGAATACCTCTCAAGACACCATAAAGACCTTAATTTTGAATTGGTCCAAATCCCTAGATTTAAAGATTATATGACCATGTCTTTATAGCCATCAATCGAGATCCATTTAGCGATCTTGACAATCCTAGCACCTGGGGCAATAAAGCAGTCATCTTAGATTGTTGGACGAGAATGATATACCCTGCTTCAAAACTAACCGAATTGCTTGAAAATTGGCTTGGGATCTCTGCCAAATCGGGGTTTAGCTTTTTTGGTCCGTATCATTTTACAGAGCAAAAATTTAATATCATAACTCATAACATTATGCCTTATAGTTACTATAAGTCACACAATGGGCTCGCCCTACCAGGGCTCGAAGAAATCCTTAACTCCTTCCATTTAGAGCAAATACCAGAGATGCGACATAAGTTAGCTAAAGAATGTCTGGATATACTTTTAATAGAATCAAAAACTAGCAAAATAATGGAAATGTTACGATCGCAATTGTATTTCTATCTTCATTCTAAAATTCCAAATGTTGTCTCTGCTATTGTCCCACATGTAATCGATTTAAGCGGATTTTCTATGAAGAAAAGATCAAAAGTCCTTGATTATCAATGAGGTCCAGATGAGCATTTCTTCAATTGATAAAATCTATAATGAAGCAGAAGTCCTTTGGGATTTGATAAAAGATAATAAGGACATTCCTCCATTAGACGCTTTCTTTGTGTCAGCTGCTGTGATCTCTCACCGTAACACAATTGAGAACCTCTTTAAAGAATCAATTCTTCCACAAATGTCTGTAATCGGAGTGACTGCTATAAGTGAGTGCCGCAAATTATTGTTAAAGATACAAACAAAGCTCCTTAAAAATATCTCCCTCACTGATCTAAAGACTTATAATTTTTTTAGTAAAGTTTCTCAAATTTGGTCCAGACAAACTAAGCAAAAAGATCCAGGCCAAACTTTTGGGGAACACTATGCTTCTAACTTGCCTAAAGACCCCCTTGTCTTAGACGCATTATATGCTTCTTTTGCAGAGATATTTATAGAAAACTTCAAAAAAGCAATTGAGTGTGGCGATTTAAATAGCGCGTTCAACTTATATCGCAAGCTCCCGCAAACACATCAAAAAGCGATCCAATCAGCTTTAAATACCGATCCGACCGCTTTTATGTCTGTTGCCCTTGCAATTGAAAATGCATGTAAGAAAAAAGAATCTCCAGAACATTTATTGTCAGTTGTTCAGGAAGGAGTTCAAAAACTCTCTTCAAAATCAATACCCGTTATTAATACCTACGTCCCTATTGCGATGTATCATTGTTTGAAAAGCGTTCAAGAAGATAGCCATTGCAGAGGGAAATTCTGCATCTTGCTAAAAGAGGCAGTTAATATTGAATTATTGACTAGAGAACAGGTGAGAGATTTCGTCTTGCTCAACGCCACACATCCTGTCGTAAGTGCTATTTTATTACAAATCCAAGTTAA
>JBGAFY010000132.1:0-4705 GCA_044226975.1 Rhabdochlamydiaceae bacterium | reverse complement strand
CATTCCTGAAGCTGATTTGCATTTGGAATGGGAGGGAATTGAGACCTTGATTTATTTTTCAGAAAATATCGATAGGATTGGCAAGAGAGGGATCATGGGGTTTAATGCTGGCGGCGGCACCCTTATTTATGCTGATGCGCCTCTAGGATTTGATGAGGAAACCGATCTTCAATCTTGGTTAGAAAGGGATCGGAGCAGAGGGATTCGAACCCCCGACCTACTGCTCCCAAAGCAGCCGCGCTAGCCAAACTGCGCTATGCTCCGATCAAAGGAGGTATTCTACACTTCACTTCACTTTTTCGCCAACTCTTTTGTTTCTTTTATTTTTCTTTTGTCAAACTTGACCAAAAATATCCAATTTAAGCTATGCTCTTGGCTTCTTCTATGAAAAGGATCACTTCTTGATCCAGTTTTTGGAGGAGTTATGAGAACAGAAAGTAATATCGCATCAATCCTAAAAGGTTTTATCACTCAATTTCCTTCTGGGACCGCTCTTAAGTATAAAGAGAATACACAACTAGTCTTCTTTCAGCAGACTACTGAACCTTCCCCACATTTTCACGTTACAGGCCCCACTGAGGATCAACTCTCATGGCTTTTTTCGACAAGTGATACACGTTGTCGCTGTGAAATGGTAAAAAGACGTGAAATAGCCAAATTTATGCTTCTAGCACGCGATGTGTATCCCCAAACTCCACTGCTAGAGATTTCTCCACAAGCATTTGGTATCGATCCTTCTAAAAGTGAACAAGATTTCGATACAATCCTTTCTCATACACGAGAAGTTATCTTAAACAAAGTTCTTAATTTAGATTCCCTTTGCTTCAATCGTCTAATGGACGAGCTAGAGAAAAAAAACTTTTTGCAACTAAAAAGCGATTTGCTCTTTTTAAAGAGAGCGCAATCTCCGATATGGGAACTATCAACAATGCATCTTGCGTTGAGCCTTGATAATCTGCATTCCGCCCATAAAGAATTGTTTGACCCTTTGGACATATTAGGATTAAGCGATCATTGCACAGCGGGTTTAACTCAAGTGTTTCTGCAATTTGAAAGAACCAAGCAATGCTTAGTATCTTTTGTCGATCAAATCCACAAAGCTTCATTTGTAAAACCTGGAGATAACCTCTCTCAGGTTATTAAACATCCTGGAGAAAGAACGTTCCTTATTAAAAGTTTGGAACTTGCTGAGAAAAATACGGTCAAGGAACTTAAAGCTCTGGAAGTTTGCCTCCGTAAAACTAAAGATCTCTATTTTAAAGAGAGATTAGAGAAGTTTAAAGACCTGCTTAAAAAAACACCTAAGTCTCATGATGCATATGAAGATGCATATCGTTGGTATGTCAATGCAAGGCAACATTCTCGAAAAGTTCCAATCGATTGCTCCCTTCTATCGGAAATGAGCTCTCTTGAAAAAGCTCTGAATGGAAAGCCAGAGAAACAACATCCACAGCACAACATTTGGGTGAACAATATACAAGCCTTTGAAAATCTTCTTAAACGCACTCAACATCTTGTGCAGGATTCTAATTTCGTTAAAGATGCTGAAGCGTGGGTAAAAAGATCACGAGACTTTATAAAAATCCATCCTGAGAGTCCACTTCCTTCCGACTTCAGGAGTGAGTTGCATTATTTTCGCCAGAAATTACAAGAGCTTGCTTAAACATGTGATGGGAAAGACATAATATCTTTGGTCTTTCCTATCCCCTTGATTTATAAAAAACTCTTGTCTGCTTCAAATAATTATGTCATTCTTCTCTGATTGTAGGAGTGTTCTATGCCATCATTTATGCAGTTGCCTTCTTTCAATCGTCTTACAGAACTTTCTCATAAAGCAATCAATTTGACTCAAGATGATGCTTTAAATTCAAAACGCATTGAATCCATGGCAGTTGAGGCTGCAGGGCTTAAACTGCTCTTCGCAACAGAACGTGTCGATGAAGCGGTTTTAGCAGATCTGGCCAAGCTTGCCGAAGAAGCAGGGGCTTTGCGTTCTATGGAAAAAATGCAAGCCGGTGAAGTGATGAACTTCATTGATGGATTTGAAAGTGAACATCGTGCAGTCCTGCACACCGCCATGCGGGATTTTTTTGAAAACCGCAATCAGGGGAAAGTAGCAAGAGAAGCGACTGATCTTGCGTATAAAGAACTCGAAAAACTCAAAGTGTTCCTTCACGACATTGAAGCAAACAACAGATTTACCGATCTCATACAAATTGGCATTGGCGGGTCCAACTTAGGCCCAGAGGCAATTTACGTTGCTTTAAAAGCATACCAGAAGCCTGGTAGGAAAGTGCATTTCCTTTCTAATGTTGATCCTGATGATGCTGCCCGCATTTTACGCGATGTTGACCTTTCAAAAACTCTTGTTGTCGTTGTCTCAAAGTCTGGATCGACGCTTGAGACTAGGACCAATGAAGAATTCATCAAAGATAGGCTCAAAAAAGAAGGGCTTAATCCTCGAGATCACTTGGTCGCTGTAACTGGAAAGGGGAGCCCAATGGACGATCCGGAGCAATACCTAGCTTCGTTTTATATTTGGGATTATATCGGTGGCAGATATTCGGTGACCTCGATGATTGGGGGAGTTATGCTTGCGTTTGCCCTTGGCATGGACCGTTTTCTCGATTTCTTGCGCGGTGCCAATGCAATGGACAAAGTCGCCCTTAAAGGTGATTTTCGTCATAACCCACCCCTCCTTATGGCACTCTTAGGAATTTGGAACCGCAATTTCCTCAATCATGAAACTTGCGCTGTCATTCCTTATTCACAAGCTCTTAGCCGATTCCCTGCTCATTTACAACAGCTCGATATGGAATCTAATGGTAAACATGTCGATAAAGCCGGACATTTTGTCGCATTCCAAACTGGACCGATCATTTGGGGTGAGCCAGGGACAAATGGACAACATTCATTTTTCCAGTCTCTCCACCAAGGGACAACAATTGTACCTCTTATCATGCTAGGCTTTAGAGAAAGCCAATATCGAGATGACTTCAATTACAAAGGGACAATGTGTCAAGAAAAGCTCCTATCGAACCTCTTCGCGCAATCTATTGCGTTAGCCCAGGGACAAAAGAGTGCAAACCCCAACAAAGAGTTTTCAGGGAATCGCCCTAATCGGATCATTTTAGCTGACAGGCTTGATGCTTATACAATGGGAACAATCTTAGCCTTGTTCGAGCACATGGTTGCTTTTATGGGATTTATTTGGAACATCAACTCTTTGACCAAGAAGGTGTCCAACTTGGAAAGGTCCTAGCTCACTAGGTGTGCATCGACCTTTTCGCTGCAAAACATACAGGAAAGGGGATAGTAAGGCCTTTCCTTTGGGCAGCGCTTACTTAAAACACCTTAGTTAAAGCTCGGTACGACGTTTCTATTTTTGTACAGTCTTATGAAGATTGTTACACAGAGAAAGAAGAGACACAGAGATAAGAATTTTTTACGAGAGTAAAAAATTGAAAGCTTTGTACTATTCACTCAAAAAAAGTCAATTTTTCCAATAATGCTTTGAAAAATCTTAAGAGTTTGGTTCTAATTTTTTACTCTCGTAAAAAATCCTAAAATCGAGTCTGTGTAAAAACAAGCATGCCTTGTTCTATAAATTAATGGCGTGGCCATTTTCTACATAGATATGATGCGCTGAAGGAAATGCGATGGTGGTTCGCTTCAAGCATTGGAAGAGTGATGAAAACTTGGCCAAAGCTATCGAGATGTTTTTTTAGGATCTGATGGCGATGATCATCGAGGTGGGCCCCAAAATCATCTAATGAAAGAAGCGGCGATGCACCCAACATCTCTTTTAAGGTTTGCCACTGCACAAAGCGTAGAGAAATAGCGAGGGTTTTTTTCTGTCCCTCACTTGCAAAGATACGGGCAGGCCTGTCTTTAAGTAAAAAATGCAGATCATCGCGATGAGGGCCTGTTAACGTTGTTCCAAACACCATTTCTTTAGCACGCATCGTGTTCCATGAATGTAGAAGTTGCGCTTCTAATGGGCCCACAAAAGCATTTTGACTATGTGAAGATTGATAGGAAGTGCCGATTGCATCCCATCCTTCAGAAAGTTGATTGACCAGTGAGGTTAGGGGAGGGGTGATCGTTTCTAATAAAGTTTTTCGCTTTTCAATAAGATAGGCTCCAGAGACAGCCATTTGCTTTTCCCAGATGTCAATAGTATGGCCGCTGCGCTGTTTAAGCAGGTGGTTTCTTTGTTTCATCGCCTTATGGAAACGGATAAAATGATGGACATATAACGGATCAGCCTGTGCGAGAAATGCATCGAGAAAATTTCTCCTGTCTTTAGGTGGGCCATCAATCAATGCAGGATCATCAGGTGTTAAAAGAATGGACGGAAGCACGCCAAGAAGAGGGGAGAACTGGCTATACTCGGTTTGATTGATTTTAAGTTTTCGGCTACTGCCATCATAATAGAGCTCTATAGATTGAGTGAGGCTGTCTCGAACAAACTCAGCTTTAATAAAAAAATAATTTTGTCCTTCGCGAATTAGGTCTTGGAGTTGAACGGTACGGAAAGATTTCCCACAAGAAATGAGATGAATGGCTTCGATGAGGTTTGTCTTGCCCTGCGCATTAGCGCCAAAAATAACGTTAATGCGCGGGGAAAAGTGGATGCTCATTTCTTCAAAGTTACGGAAATTACGGAGAATTAACCTTTGAAGAATCATGAGGATAGGTTCAT
>JBGAFY010000131.1:0-4286 GCA_044226975.1 Rhabdochlamydiaceae bacterium | reverse complement strand
ATCGTCCTTCTAAATGGGTGACACTCAAAGGAGTTGATTTAAGAAAATCGATTTTCTGGATCTTTTTGGAAATCTTCTTGTGTTGTTCCGATCCCGCATCACACATCTTCAAAGCATTTTCTAAGCTTATCTTTGCTGCTATCAGGTTGTCTTTACGGCGATGGTTTTTTGCAAAATAAAAATGGATTTCCTTAGCATGCGTATGATATGAATTGCTCACAGCAAGGGACTTGTTTAAGTAGAACAAGGAATTGTCAAAGTCCCGATTACGATAACACTCTTTCGCTTTATGTAATTCCCTCATTCCAGGAGAGGTACCTAGATAATCACAAAACCTTTCTTGCAGGGATTTAAAGTTTTGAAAGATCCGCATGAACACGCGGCTCAAGATCTCTTTTATCTTCAGGTAAATCTCGTCAATTTTTGAAGCAGGGTTGAATGTGCCAACTAAGGAAAATTGATAAAGAGTAAAACTTGATTGAGATATGTGCATATGGGATAATTGTTCCAGACCCTGCCTCAATAAAATTGATCACCGACTAACGAGATATTTTGAAATAGGGAATTGTACAGGTACTAAAAAAAATAATCTATGAATACACAAAAAAAATTTTCTTTTTTCTTCATTCTATTTGTAGCTTTTGTGGACTACATGGGAATTGGGCTTATATACCCTCTATTTTCGAGCATGCTCTTCGACTCATCAATTTCTTTACTACCTGCGTCCGCCACTTCTGCTCAAAGAGGGCTTTGGCTAGGAATAACTTTAGCAATGATGCCCATTGTCCAATTTTTCAGCAGTCCTTTTTGGGGCTATTTATCCGATCGCAAAGGGAGAAAGTCCCCTCTTATGATAAGTATAGGAATTGGGATCTTGGCTTATGGGATGGCAGTCTTTGGTGTGATTATCGAAAATCTCTATATTCTAATCTTGTCGAGATTTCTCCTTGGAATTGCAACAGGCAATATGGCTGTAGTTCAAGCAGTCGTTGCAGATCTGAGCACTCCAGAAAAGAAATCCAGCAATTTTGGACTCTATAATATGGCAATGGGGTTAGGGTTCACTCTTGGTCCCTTTCTTGGCGGTTTTTTTTCAAACTGTGCTGTCTTTAATTGCAAAGGGTATTCGCTCCCCTTTTGGTTTGCAATGCTCCTTACGAGTATAAACTTCGTAAGTATCTTTTTTGGTTTTAAAGAAACGCGCCGGATCCTTATTACAAAAGCATTTTCTGCAACTACAGGAATTAAAAACCTAATCAAGGCATTTGAGGATCAAGGGTTGAGGGTATTGTTTGTAACTGCATTTATATTCACTTTCGCATGGTCTTTTTTCTTTGAGTTTATGCCTGTTTTTCTCATCGGCGCTTTTTCCTTCACACCAGAAAAAATTGGCATATTTTATGCAGTTTCTGGAGCAGCCTATGCTCTTTGTTGTGGAGTATTGATCCGACCGATTGTCAACCGTTTCCAATCCAAGACTGTATTATTTTTTGGGCTGGTTCTTGCAGGCGCATTTATTGGATCTTTCACCTTTTCACTAAAAATGTCTCTTCTTTTATGGCTCCTTTTGCTTCCAATGTGCTATGCAATTGCTTTGATCTTTCCAACAATTTCCGCGACATTATCCCACTATGCCCCCGAATCGCAGCAAGGAGAAGTAATGGGAATCTATCAATCCGTCTCTTCTGCTGCACTTGGGCTAAGCCCATTGTTGTCAGGGTATATCGTAGGACTCAACAAATTGATGCCAATTTATATTGGTTCTTTGGGGATGATACTTGCAGCTATTGTTCTGGCGTTTTCATTGGTCAAAAAAGTTAGACACAGTCTTTGACTTCTTAAATAAGAGCATAGAACCTACCTTACTAAGAGCCTGTCGTTGAATTTTTTAATTTGCGGGACAGTTTATTTTCCGATCAGATCGATTATTTTAACCTCAGTCACCTAAGAGACTGTTAACGGATTCAGGATTCGTCGCTTTTTTGAGAATTTTTGGCGAATTTTCTTTTGGTTTGTTCGGGGTAATATACGGAAGTTGATATATAAACTTCAACAAACGAAAAGTAAATTAGCTCAAAAAGTCCAAAAATCGACAGAATCTGAATCCGTTAACAGTCTCTAATATTAAAAATATGAGGTGACTTTAAGATCGATCAACCATGCGAGCTTTCGCACGGCCCAAATTCGATTTATGAGTCACTTTTGGTATAAATGCGTAAGTTATTAAAAGTGAATTAATTAAAAAATATTTTTTTACTACAATACAACATAATTAAATTAAATCTATTTTTTGTTTTATTATATCAATTACTTATTATATAATAAGATAATTAAAAGGATTTTAATTATGTCTGTACAATTTAATATAAGCACTCAAAACAACAAAACTATTTCTGACATAGAATATAGAGAAAAATTTCGAAAGGAAATGACGAAGCAAACTGAGAGCTGCTATTCAGACTTTACACTTTACAATAAAGGTGGATTATTCCGTTCTAGCAGCTTATTTGATGGAATTAAGCTCGATCATAGCCAATATAAAATAGATTATTTTTTAGGATTGAATAAGGACTTATTTGAATACTCTGAATTATCAGCTAGAGCTCCTATATTTTGTCAATTTTTCGAACTTGCCATAGACACTATCGCAGAATTAAAGGATAGTGACATTCCAACTATGCTCACGGACAAACCAAGCGAGACTGCTTTAAAATTAAGTCAGTTGTTCACAATGTTAGAAAAACATGGCTTTCGTGGTGCAGAAAAACGCGAAATTGCTTTTTGGTCTGGAGATAGTGCACGAGCAATTCTCGATGCCCCCGATCGCATACTTACAGATCTTCGCCTTCCATTATATTGCGGTATGATGACTCTTTTCCCCAGCATCAAAAACCTAAAAGATTTTGAACCAATGCGTGTGCGCTTCTGTGAAGCTATTTGCACACATCTTGCTAGTCAAGCACGTGGAGATGTAAAAGTGTTTGTCAGTAACGGACAAGGGCAAGCGAGGCATATTCTTTTTCATAATTACTTTTGGAATGCTGAATTGCCTGCTTTACAGACGCTCAGAAACATGGGTGTCGTGAGTTCCATTAAGATTTACTTTCTCAATGAAAGCAATACCAATGAGGTAAAGTGGCATGCTCCTGTTGACATCAATGGTCAAGAAATGAATGACATAGAGCTTGTTCAAAGAAAAGATCCAAGCAGCACAAAGCATTCACATATCACATTCGGGACCCTTCGCAAAGTAATCAACAAGTGGAAATCTCTAATAAAACACCCCAAAGTCAGCGATAAGAAACAGGAAGTTTAAAAGACAGTTTTAAAACTAATCTAGTAGAAACTTGAGCTATACCAAACGCAATTCAAAAATTGGATTTTTGAGTCACATTTGGTATAAAATAAATTTCAAACACAATGTTTCACATTAATTGCATTTAGTATATCATTCTCGTCTTACCTGGACGGTTTAATATGAATAAATTTGCACATCTATTTATTGCCACCCTTTTTTCCTTTAAGGCCTTTGGCGGAGAACCCACAAGTACGCAATCTGTTTATCAAACAGTCGTGATCGGTAGCGGCGTTGGAGCTTTAACATCTGCCATGTATCTTGCTCGTGCAGGATTACACCCCTTCGTCATTGAGGGTCCTAACCCGGGTGGGGCATTAGCCCAATCTCCAAATGTAGAAAACTGGCCAGGCGAGATTGCGATTCCAGGTTGGCAGCTCGTAGAAAAGATCCGTACACAGGCAGAAAAAAGCGGTGCAGTTTTGTCTCCAGAGATCTTAGTCGATGTAGACCTCTCAGACCGCCCATTTCGACTTACTCTTCAAAATGCCCATGAACCTGAAAAAACAAGAAAAATTACTGCACACAGCTTGATCCTCGCCCCTGGGTCGAAACCTACCCAGTTAAATGTCCCTGGGGAAAAAAAATATTGGACCAAGGGACTTTATAGCTGCGCAGTTTGCGACGGTTCCCTATATCAAAGCAAAACTGTAGCGGTGGTCGGCGGTGGAGATGCAGCGATCACAGAAACCCTCTATCTAGCAAACATTGCAAGCAAAGTCCACGTTTTCGTTCGCAAAGGTGATTTTAAATCTGTAGAAAAAGAACGCAAAGAATTAATCCTCAAATTGCCAAACGTCGAAACACACTTCTTCACCACAGTTGAAGAGATTCTTGGAGACCATGAAAAAGTCAATTCAGTAGTCGTCAAAAATCACAGCGGACAAAAAGCAACCATTGCTATCGATGGACTCTTTCTAGCAATCGGCTC
>JBGAFY010000130.1:0-4370 GCA_044226975.1 Rhabdochlamydiaceae bacterium | reverse complement strand
AGGTGATCTTGATGCCGCGGTTGAGGAATGCAAGCTCTCTAAGACGTTTGAGGAGAATATCGTAATCGAACACGGTCATTGAAAAAATGGTGTCATCAGGAACAAAAGTGACTTTCGTCCCTCTTTTTGTCGTCTCCCCTAATGTCTTAAGAGGGTGGAGGGGCTTGCCGCGCGAGAAGTCCATCGTATACATTATGCCATTATTAAAGACCTCGACATGCAAGTGCTTGGACAGTGCGTTGACGCATGAAACGCCGACGCCATGCAAACCTCCAGAAACTTTATAAGTGTTCTTGTCGAACTTGCCGCCAGCATGCAAGATAGTCATGACAACTTCGAGAGCGGTGACTTCGCGACCCTGTTTAAGCGATTCTTTTTCATGCTTTCCTATAGGGATACCGCGTCCATTATCTTCCACAGAAACAGAGTTGTCTTTGTGCAATACTACAGAAATTTCTGAGCAAAATCCTGCAAGCGCTTCGTCGATGCAATTGTCGACAACTTCGTAGACGAGCTGATGCAAGCCATTGCTATGCGTATCGCCGATATACATCCCTGGACGTTCGCGCACCGCTTGAAGGCCTTCCAAGACGGTAATCGAACTGGCGTCATATTGATTTTCTTTAGTCATCGTCGTCATACCTTATCTCGTTATATGCAAAAGTAAATACTCTGAATAGGAACCTGCGGAAACATTCCACGAAGTTTGGCAAGTAGGCGCATTTTTTCTTGTCCTGCGAGCAAGCTATACAAAGTGGAATTGTTCACCTTAACCGTCAAAACCCCATTATGAAAAGAAACAGCTTTGGTCATGGAAGCGAGCTTCTCCCCAATCACTACAGGCCAGGCTGCGAGCACTTCTTCTGGTCGCATCTGCATTTGTTGCCCAACGTGATCTAAAATTCCCGGCAGCAAATCAGCAATGTGCTTTCCCGTTGGTCGCACACCATCATAATATTTGGGAATTCGCTTTCTATGATCCATGGTTTCTTTAACCCTTCTTCACGACTATATTTTACCATTTTCAAAATAGCAACACAATTGCGAACCCACTCAAACTGAATAATTTTTCACCGCAAAATTGGGACAAAAAATAGGGTATCTAGAGTTAAAAAAGTAATGAATAACAAGTAGCCAGGAATTTTATTCTTTGAACGACCTAAGAAGGTGCTTTTTTCTTCAATATTGAGATTGGCAAACAAGCCTTAGTTTGTGAACAGTCTCTAAGATCACAAACCGACTCTATTTCAGCCAAATAAGAATGCGCTTAAGCCGATGGTAATCAAGAAATAAATTGACATCGAAAGAAAGTCATTAAAAGCTGTGATGATCGGGCCTGATGCTATAGCCGGGTCCACGCCCATTCTAGCAAAAAACAAGGGTGAACAAACGCCAAGTAAAGATCCAGCACAACAAGCACCAAGCAGACCTACCCCAACCAAAAACCCAACAGCTGCAGGACTTACTCCAATTGAAGCAATCCCTGCGAGGTCCAGAGCATACACCAAAAAACCACAAATTAAGCCAAAAACAAGACCTGTCATTGACCCAATAATAAGCTCTTTTAACACAGCTTCCCGTTTACTACCTATTGACAACACCCCAATTGCCATACTTCGAACTAATACTGTGCTACACTGAATGCCAATATTTCCAGACATCCCGGTGATCAATGGCACGAAAAAGAGCACGAAAGTCAAGACCCCTCCTTCATAAGATTGAAACCATGACATGACTCCACCATTGATCAATCCAGCAAATAAAGTGACGACGAGCCAAGGAGATCGGGAGAAAAAGCGCTTTAGCGTGGTTTCATGCTCACTGACGTTTTCAGCAGTACCCGCCATCCTAGCAATCGTTTCATCTGCAATGTCTTCTACTGCCTCAATGGCATCATCTTGGGTTATGACGCCGAGCAGCTTGTCATTTTCATCAACAACAGGCAGCGCTGAGTCTTTATATCGTTCCACGATATCCACGACTTCTTCTCCGCTTCCACAGTAACCTTATGTAAAACGGGGGTGCATCACTTGCCTTAAGGGAAGGTGCGGCGGGTTCACGATTAAATTGCGTGCAGGAACATACCCCTGTGGCATCCCCTCTTCGTTTAGGACAAAAACACGTCGAGTGAGGTCAATTCCCGGATTATCTCTAATAAAAACAGCGGCCTGTCCAATTGTCTTGTCCATGGAAAAAGCAAAAAACTCGTTTGTCATTAAACGGCCCGCAGTATTCCGCTGGTGCTTTTTAATCTCCTTGATAAGGGCGGCTTTTTTAGAGTCGACCATTTCGATCACTCTGCGGAATCTCCGCTCCGACATCACTTCCAACACAGCAACGGCATCATCAGGCGGCATATTTTCAATTAAATTCTTTATCTCCTCGTCTGAGACATGATTGAAAACAGCAGCTTGTGTACTTGTATCTGTATTGATCAAAAATTCGGTTTTGGCGTCCAAATCAGAGAGATTGTCATATATAATGGGGCGGGCCTCAGGAGGGAGGCGTGCGGCCGCGTACGCTAAGTCAATCGGAGAATGTTCTGCAGCAATTTTTGCAACATCATGGGTAACTACTTGATACGTTTGCTTATGGAGGGCCTGTTCAAGCTTTTCGCTAAGAATATCATCAAGATGACTCGTTTTGGATTCCATTAAATTGCCAGCTGCTTGAGGGATATCATCTTCATGAAGTTCGCGGATTTTTTCATCAAATTCTGACTTCATATTGAGTCCCCACAAATAAAAAGCAACTGTATACTAGTTCCACCATTTGAACCTAACTCGATGTCATTTTTCCTCAGTTTTTAGTGGAATTTACTCAAAACCTGTCTAAAAAAGGCAAAAATTCGACTAAAACTGCTCATCAGGATAGGTTTACTAAGATACTTACCATACTAGTATAATTCAAGCAATCAATGTGTAAACAATTTTTTAAAACTTAATAGCTTAATTACAATTTTTTGTGTAATTAAATGGATAAACAAACTAAACTATTACTACATATCAACAAATTAATTCGAATAGGATACTATGTCGTTTAATATTAATTTTAATAATGTCTTCCAATTAGGGAATGCGCTAACTACATTTTCAACACAAATTGAAACTCTCAAATCTCAGATCAATTCCGCCTCTCCTAATCTTACAGACATAATAAAATCGAAAAAAATAAAAGAGCTACTTCACCTACGAGAACAATTTATTATTGATACATCAAATTCTAAAAATGATCTCTCTAAAGACTTGCAACAAACAATTGATAAATTAACCCGGAGCTGGGAAGAAGTTTTTAACCATTGCTTAGAGCGCAAAGTGTGCTTGCAAACATCCAAATTAGATGACTTAAGCCCTAACGAAACATCTTCACTATCAGAACTGTATCAAAAGCAAAACACACTTAATATTAAAGCAAGCAAATATGAATTGCAGTTGCAAAAATTCGACAGGAAATGCACAGATATTAAATTCAAGGTTGAAGATTCGAATTTTACATTACTTCTCGACCTAGATGCTAAAACAAAAAAAACACAAAAAGACATTCAAAATGCAATCGAAACCAAAAAGAAAGAGATCAATTACTGTAAAACACTTATAAAACATCTCAAAAATGAAGATACCAAGTCTGCTCAAGAATATTTTAACACGCTTCCAGATCCCCTTAGAAAGATAATTGCATCTTCCCTATTGCATAAACCAAACCTGACCCCGCAATTACTAAAGCATTGTTTAGAAAACACCATGCTGACACAGCAAAGGAAAATTGAAGTATTACAAGAAACTCTCACGCGTTTAGAAGGCTCAGAGAAACTCCATGCGTCAACAAACCAAAGTGAACATGTTTCAATAAATTGGTTTGATAATTTACCGCGAGACATCCAATTTGAAGTGTTATTTTGGTTAAAACCAAGAGACCTTCTTAATTTCTCCCAAGCGTGCAAAAAATGGCATGTCCTTGCCAACACTTCTGTTTTATGGAAACGTCTATGGGAAGTGAAGTGTAGAGAACTTGCTCTAGATCCAACATTTTACGGATCGGAAAAAGAGGGGCTGGCTGAATACCACACTTCTCTAAAAACTCTCAATGCAAATGCCTTTTTAAGTGCTAAAATAGAAGGTGCATTTACTAACGGACATTCTTCGGTTCAGCATCGGCTGCCCTTGAGTAAGGGAACAATGCTTTTTGTGATGAGCACGAATGACATTATGGTATTCGATTTGATAAAAAAAACGACGGCGTTTAAGTCAATTGAAGGCGATCAAATCACTGCTATCTGTACGCATGGGCATTCGATTTTTGCAGCTTTGACTGACAAAGTCGTTGAATTTTCCTTAACAAACCTTAAAAATCAACACTCTTCATCCCTTACC
>JBGAFY010000129.1:0-4292 GCA_044226975.1 Rhabdochlamydiaceae bacterium | reverse complement strand
GCGGGAGTTTTCGCGCGGCCCAAATCTGATTTGTGAGTCACGTTCGGTATGTCATTTCCGGGCTTGGCTCAACATCGATCTCTTCATCATCTTCATAGTCAAATTCAGGCTCCTGGTCTTGTTCTGGATTTAATAGCGGGATGTTCTTTGCTCCGAATTCTTTTGTTTCATCTCCATCAATTGTGATCAAGTTGACCCAAAGCTGATGCTTCCATTCTTTGAACACTTCACCATCACTTGTTTCTACGACTGCCATGTAGGTGAGATACCCTTTTTTCTCCTCGAAATCTTTATCGATCAAGAAAATTTGATGATGCCCGATGCGGTTGTTCAACGGGATGTTGATAGTCTCGTGTGTGTAATTCCAATAAATAATATCAACTTTGAGCACTGCTCCGCGGCTTAATATAGATTTAGGCAGCCACCACTCAACAATGAGCTGCTGTCCAAACGGCGGGTGGGCTTGTCTCGGGTCTGGCGTCCCGACTTGAGTGCTGGCCAAATATGTGCGGTCAACCATTTGTTGGCAGATAGACAGGCGGCTACATCCTGAAGAGAGCAATGCCCCAAAGCTTAAAAGCATCAAAACTTTATTCATGGATATGATATTATTGCGGCCAATGTACTGTTTGCAAGGAAATATGCGAGAATCAGTGTCCATTGTGATATTCAATGACAGCAAAGACAAGGTGCTCTTAATTCAGAGAAGGGATGTTCCAGTCTGGGCGCTTCCTGGCGGAGGGATAGATTCCGGGGAAAGTCCTGAACAAGCGGCAATTAGGGAAGCCTTAGAAGAAACAGGATGCACCATTAAGATCGTGCGGAAGATCGCCGAATATCTGCCAGTCAACAGCATGACGAAATTCACCCATTTTTATGAAGGGGAAGTTGTCTCTGGAACATTGCAACCCAGTTCTGAAACGCTCGACGTTGCCTACTTCCCATTGGATGCCCTGCCACTGCTCCCCCCTCCGTTTGCCTTGTGGATTGCCGATGCGTTAGCAAATCAGCCCCTCATGCGCAAGCCCATTGAAGGCGTTAACTACTGGATCCTGCTCAAATTATTCCTGCAGCACCCTATTTATGTCGGGCGTTACCTTCTCACGAAGTGTGGCATCCATCTAAACTCCAAGAGAAAGTAGAAAAACAGTCTTGTTAACATACTCGATAGCTGAATCAGAAAAATTCTATCTACACAGAGAGAGAGAGAAGAGACACAGAGAAATAAGTTCTTTTATCGCGAGAGCGATAAAAAGAAAATTCTGTTGAATGTCCCTGTCTCGCTCTCGCGAGAAAGGGACTTCTTCTCATCTCAATATTCTCTGTGTCTCTTCTCTCTCTCTGTGTCAATAATTTTTAATTAAGCCTCGAGTATCACTTTCTAGATAAGTAAAGGGCGTCGAGCCACACTAGAAGACCAAATAGTGCTATCAATGCGCCCGACAGCCTGTTGATCCAAAGAAATGCCTTCGGGCTCACAAGCTTGCGGAAAAAGACCATCCCTTCACACAAGATCAGCCACCACAGACAAGATCCGATAAAGACCCCGCCAACAACTGTCCAAATCGAAGTGTAATGGAGATCGCCTAGCAAGACTCCAAGCCCCGCAAATATCGCAGCAAAGCTAAAGATGGTTAATGGATTGGACAAGGTCAGGAAAAATGTACTGATGAAACAATTGAAATATCCACCTGCCTTAAGAGGTGCCGGCTTTTCTGCTGGAGGTGTCATTAAAGTGTGTATCCCGAGATAGAGCAAAAATCCTCCCCCAGCGATCCTAAGCCAAACCTGATACTTGAGTAAAAGTTCAGCAATGAAGCCTATCCCGATAGCTCCGATCAAAGCAAATACAGCATCGGCGGTAGCTGCGCCTAATCCAGAAAGGGTCCCGGCTAATCTCCCATGATGCAATGTTCTTCTGATGCACAATAAGCCGATGGGACCGACAGGCGCCGCAATCGCAAATCCGAGAAAGACCGCTTTACAAAAAAGGGCGAGCAACATTTGTTAAACCTCTTGAGTGACTAAGAGTCTGTCTATTAAACCATTTTGCGCGGATCGATGAGCTCGTCATATTGTTTTTCAGTCAAATATCCCAGCTCTACTGCTGCTGCCTTCAACGTCTTGTGCTCACTGTGTGCTTTTTGCACGACCTTGGCAGCTTTGTCATAGCCAATGGCTGGGTTCAATGCAGTGGCCAACATTAAATTATTGCCGAGATGGTGTTTGATCTGCTTAAGATTGGGTTCAATACCTACGACGCACTTGTCTAAAAAGCTTCTGGAAGTGTCTGCGAGCAAGCGGACCGATTGTAAAAGATTATAGATCATAACAGGTTTGAAGACATTAAGTTCGAAATTCCCCATAGATCCAGCAAAGGCGATTGTGGTGTCATTTCCAATCACTTGGGCTGCTACCATCGTCATCGCTTCACTTTGAGTGGGGTTGACCTTACCTGGCATAATCGAAGAGCCTGGCTCGTTTTCTGGA
Organism: Rhabdochlamydiaceae bacterium; assembly: GCA_044226975.1. GTDB lineage: Bacteria > Chlamydiota > Chlamydiia > Chlamydiales > Rhabdochlamydiaceae > JBGAFT01. The sequence continues at coordinate 1,802 of JBGAFY010000129.1, read as the reverse complement.
AGGAATAATTCTCCAATTCCACAACGGGGACCTGATCCAAGCCAACGGATATCATTGGCAATTTTCATGAAGGAACATGCGACGCGCTTTAGTGCGCCGCTCATTTCAACTATGGCATCATGCGAGGAGAGCGCTTCAAATTTGTTGGGGGCCGATACAAAATGGTAACCGGTGAGCTCACTCAATACTGTTGCGACTTTTTCAGTATACCCTTTAGGGGTATTGATCCCAGTGCCAACAGCTGTTCCACCAAGGGCAATCTCTGAAAGTGCTTTTAGAGCATTCCTAATGGCTGCGATGCCGTGTTCCACTTGAGAGGCATATCCCGAAAACTCTTGTCCTAGAGTGATAGGAGTGGCATCCATGAGATGGGTCCTTCCCACCTTGACAATGTCAGCGAAGGCCTTCGCTTTTTCTTCTAGTCCTTTTTGCAATGCATGCAAATTAGGTAGCAGGTTCTTTTGAATGGCGAGGACAGCGGCAATGTTCATGGCAGTGGGAAAAGCATCATTGGAAGACTGCGACTTATTGACGTCATCATTGGGATGGACCGGGGCTTTAGACCCGATTTCACCCCCGGCTTTTTGGATCGCACGATTGCTAATGACTTCATTGACGTTCATATTCGTCTGAGTGCCGGAACCTGTTTGCCATACGACAAGAGGAAAATGCTCGTCGAATTTTCCTGCGATCACTTCGTCGGCACTTTCGACGATCCATTGCATTTTGTCTTTAGAAAGGACACCTAGTTCGCAATTGACAATTGCAGCAGCTTTTTTGACCAAGGCCAACGCTCGGATGACTTCAACTGGCATCTTTTCAGAGCCGATGAGGAAGTTTTCTAAAGAACGCTGTGTCTGAGCTCCGTACATTTTGTCTGCTGGGACTTTGACTTCCCCTAGGCTATCTTTTTCCTTTCTGAAAGACATATTTTCCTCAAATAAGCAGCAATGCGAACACAAATGCAAATAGTGAGAACGATTCTACGATACCGAGTGCGGCAAAGCACTTACCAATGATCGCTGGTTGTTTCGCAGATGCCTGGATACCAGATGCTGCGCACATGCCTTGATAGATCGAAGAGAACATGAGAGCTAAGCCCACAGAGACTCCAATACCTATCCCGCTCATCGCAGATAATGATCCAGCCTTAATGCTATTTTTCATCAGCAACATCAATACAAACCCGTAAATAGACTGGGAAGATGCAACTGCTGACATCCCGATAAACTTACCATGGTTTTCATCTACACGGCTCATGACAGCATGAGATGCCATCCCTGCAATACCGCATCCAATGGAACTGCCCACGCACCCTAATCCTAGGACGATTGCGGGCCCAATCATTGAGAAATCCATAACACTTGACTCCTTTGTGTATCAAAACAATAATTATTTATTTGCGCGCTGCCTCATTTAGCCTTGAGTTTTCTTAAGGGGTTGAACAACCTGCCTCCTCCATCGAAGGAATAATGGTACCATTCGAGGAAATTAAGACGGAGACCATGGATCGCCCCGCCCATCGAGGCCAAAAGGATATTGACGCTGTGGCCCAATAAAGCAATGACAGCCCCCACTGCAAAGCCTACCCCTGCACCCATATCATTAAATGTGCTCGCCATGATCGATCCAGCAAGGCCTAAGGCATAGAGGCGCAAATAGGAAAGAACATCGGCGAATACTTGCACAGATTGCATCACTTCTCCTGCACCTTTCAATCTTTTCTGAATGAGGGCGGCTACAAGGGCAAATGCGATTCCGCCATACAGCATTTGGATACCAACTTCTGTAGCAGTCTGCTT
>JBGAFY010000128.1:0-4293 GCA_044226975.1 Rhabdochlamydiaceae bacterium | reverse complement strand
ATTCCCCGGTAGCTCAGCGGTAGAGCGACCGCCTGTTAAGCGGTTGGCCGTAGGTTCGATCCCTACCCGGGGAGCATCGTAGAAAAAACTGGCGAAAGATCGCTGGTTTTTTCATTTAAGCCTTGCACTGTAAGGAAATTTTTAGGTTCGAACTTAAGGTTTATGGATCGAGTACGTTTTATCCCTTCAACAAGTTTGTTTATGGAATTACTGTTGGAAATTATGAGTTCTTCTTCGTTCCATACTAGGTTCGATCCAAGTTTCGAGAGGATGTTCCTCTTTGCCTGTTTGGTTCCATTTTGAAGGATATCTTTGAGTTCTAAAGTAAGATCCACTATTTCGTTCATTTTTGAATACCAATCGACTGTTTCTTTTGGATGATCTAATTGTGAGTATCTGCTTTGTAATCGCGCAAGATCCGCCAAGTATTCCTCTTGAGTTATTTGTTCATCTCGGAGCATGTCTCGTAACCGCAGTTTTTTATGCTCAAAATCAGCCTTATCAATTTTAATTGCTTCTTTCTTATAAAGGTTGTCACTGATTTCTTTATCTTTCAGTTCATGAATATATTGTTTTGACCATTCTGCAAATTCTTTAGAGAAAGTGAGGTTTTCTGTGATGAACATCTCAAGCTGGGTCTTTATTTTTTCTTCTGAAATACTTTTATATTTTTCTCCTCTCTTCTTTTTCCTTACATTGTAGTGGTGGACATATGAAAGATATTTAGGATGTTCAAGCTCTTCGATTTTAGCTCCACATTGAGGACAATGAGTTTTATCTCGATATGCAAACTTGTATTTACAATCACAAATAAGTTGAAACTTAACATCTTGTCCAATAAAATTTCCCTCATCTGAAACCAAAAAACCCGAGAAAAGAGTATCATGTGACTGGATTTTTGGGATATTGCTTTTTGATAAAATTGCTTTGATTTTATTATGCTCATCTTCTGTAATAAGGCGAGGTAAGCTTTTATCAAGCTCATAGCGTTGCCCTCCATAGAAAAAGAATCCTGAATATACTGGAATACTGGATCTTTTAAAATTTCGAAAATACGAGAAGGTACGATGAATGCTCCTCCTATTCTTTTTCTTTGTACCGTTGTAAGTTTTAATTCTTCAACAGCGTATCGATGTAATTTCCCGGCTGAAAAATTTCCTGTTAGGAAAAGATCAAGGAGAACTTTTATTTTACCCAATCGTCCCTCGTCTACAAGCCATTTTCGATTACCTTTTTCTTCTGTTTTATCGTTAACGAAACCGAGCGAAGCGACACCATGGGGGACACCTTTTTCCGCTTTATACTTCTGACCACGTTTTACATTCACAGAAAGATCCTTAACAAATTGACTAGTCTGACCAAATTCAACCGCCATGACCATGACATTGTCCCAAGGATAATAAACCTTATCATGAGTAATTATTGCTTTAATAATCCCAGAACTTAAAAGGTCGATGATGTTTCCTCCTTCTGTCATATTTCGCGCGAGCCGATCAAGCTTCCAACAAACAAAGGCATCAATTTTATTTTCACTTACCATTTGCATCATTCTTGTAAATTCAGGTCTGTTATTTGCCTTTTTTGCTGATTTTGATTCCTGAAAAGAACTCGCAAAAGGAGGAAGTTTATAGTAGTCAGCAATCCGATTTGCCTCGTTAATCTGCGCATCAATTGAAAGAACTTGACGATCTTCACTTTCAGAAGATTTTCGATTATAGCTTGCGACTTTAAGTTTTGTAAAATCAATTGAGTTCATAAAGATATATTTTTACTCTACCATACTTAAACTTTTTTTATTTCTAGAGCAGGAAATCTCACAGCCCCCTTACCCCCATAGCACACTGGAGGAAAGAAACAGTGAGAGAACTTTCATTTCCGTCGCGAGGTTCTCTCCCACCCTATGATTTAATAGTTTCTATGAGAGTTGGCTCATAGGTACGCCCACCAACCCTGAATTACTCACACTCTGGTGCGAACAATTCAGGATAGATGATTTTCATTCTTAAGCTTTCAGCAAGGATATTAAGCAGTAAATCGCCAATCTGATTTATATCTTCTTCGCCCCATTCAGCTCCAAAGCCCTCTCCATAAGAATTTTGGAGTGCAACTCGAAGATCTTCAATTGCTTTTTTACTTAATTGCATACTTCAACACATAGTAAAAACACTATGTGTCCATAGTGTGCCAAAGTAGAGCTACGAGGAATACCGACAATAAGTTGAAAGCTAATTGTCCCGAATTTTCCCTTGTCTTTGAATGATTTTCTTCACTGCCTCAAAAGAAATAGCGTAACCAAACTGCTCCTTTAAAATTTTAGAAATGGCGTAATTTTTATAGGTAAAATTGCTTTGAGCAATCTCATTTAACTCCCGAAGTGGTTTCTTATTAAACTTCCAAATAAGATCATCTCGGACATGATTTTTCTTCTTCCTCTCGTTTATTTGCGGAATTTGTTTAGAAATAAAAAAATCATTCATCCTATTTTTGTAAGATTTTAAAAATTTTATAATGCTGTTCATTGACCAGTTCTCTGCGATAAGAAGTTTAATATAAGGTTTTCCAGAATCTTGCCATGCTTCTTCATCGGTATATTTCATACCCGAGAACACAATAGAATAATTTTTATTCTTTCTTCGACTTATCCCTTTAAGATAATCACGAGTGTGTTTGAAAATTAAGAAGTGGTAAAAATACTGAAGTAAATTTATAGGTACTTTATATTTTTCTTCAAGCAACTTCCGGTCTGACCAATAAGAAGAAGAGAGGTCAGAGTTGTTTTTCATAAAATCTGCAAGATCTTTTTCCCAACCCAAAAAATCATTTTCAAAACTATACCCACTTTTTTTTAAACCATACTTCTTTCTAAAATTTCGAGCATCCTTCTTAAAGCTGGCGTCTATGGACAAGCCATAGAAGAAATCATAAGTAGTTGTTTCGACAAATGCCATAATACTCGGATGTTACCGTAAATTCTTTACAAATGCTATAATAGCCCTATAACTTAATACGCGTACCTAAACCCCAAGGCTTGCTTTGGGGCATGGTCATAAAGAGCGAACAAAGTAAAAAACTCCTAGTCAGAGTTGGCTTTGTTCGCCCGTATCTGGAAACGGATACGTATGGTCTTCGGATCATAATTATCTGGCTAGGAGCTTTTTGCTACCTATCCTATTACGAACATGAAAAGAATAGCTTTGTTAGTTCTCGTTTTTATTTTAAGTGCGAATGTAGTATTTGGCGCAGATCAATTCTCATCAACCATTTCATATGGTTCAAAGAATAAAATTGAAGTGAAGAAACTTCAAGAATTTTTAGCATCAGAAGGATTGTTTACCGTAAGTCCAACAGGTACTTTTGGATCTGTAACTCTTAAAGCAGTAAAAGCATTCCAGAAAAGAGAAAGCATACCGGCAACCGGATTCTTTGGTGTAAAAACAAAACAGCGTGCAAATGAGATTGTTCAACAAAAAGAAATCTCAAATACAACTTCAACATCGACAGTCGCAGTGATTGAGCAAACACAGACACAACCAGTAGTGACACCAACTACCCCTACACAGAACTCATACGTACCAATCGTTAGCGATTTCTGTACAAACATAGAAGGAGTGCAAACTTACATCCCCTATGGAATGTCAGCGATAAGCGGACTATGTGTTTATCCTCAACAGTCCGCACCCATTACTCAATCTACTACGAACACAACGACAACTCCGCCTGTAAGCACACAGACTTCCACAAACACCCAACAGAACCAAAGTACAACTCCAACTGCACCTATGGTTATTTCTCCTAATCCTTCAATCGGATCTCTTACATCAGGACAAAATTCTATTGCTAAACAAATCAGTATCTCGAACACCAATACAAGTCTTTCTCTCTACTGGAAAAGAATTGCGTTTACTGTTATGACACAAGGTCATGTTGGTGCTACAGATTTTGCTTTATACAACAGCTCTAATGCGCTTGTTCCGGCTACAGTTAGCGTAATAAACAGTTCTGGAGATATTGGTACTACTAGCGCTGCTTCGACCGCACAAGTGATCGTTACCGCAAATAGCGAGCAAGAATTAGCATCTGGAACAAATACAGACTACACTCTTCGAGCAAATATACAAACCTCTCCGGATCAAATGAACGCTCTTGCAGTAACACTCAATCCAACTTCTCTTTCAAGTGCATCTAACTATACTTCTACAAACTTTACATCGTCATTTGTATGGACAGATAGATCGGCTAGTAGTCATAGTGAAAATTCAAACGATTGGTACAGCGGATTATCAGGAAATTATT
>JBGAFY010000127.1:0-4314 GCA_044226975.1 Rhabdochlamydiaceae bacterium | reverse complement strand
TAGAAGGGAAGCTTCTTGAAAATATCAAGAAGCATGGTGAAGAGTACGCCAAGACTATGGATACCATAGTTACTTTGGCTTTGATTGGGACTCCGCCTAAAATAGTCCACGACTTAAAAGAAATCCTCCTGACAATTTCAAACACAAATGAAGTACATGATTCGCTCCTGACAAACGCAAAAAAACTCCTGTCTTCTCTAGATACAGACACCTTAAAAAAATTAGGGGCCAATCTAAAGGATGAGGCCAATAAACCTGTCCAACTCTCTCAATCGGCTATTGACCTTTTTGGCGCTTTGAAAAGCAAGTTCGAAAAATGCAGTTCCTTAGATACAGACCCTCAATATTATAAAATTCCCCTTGATGTGCAAAAGGACGCTAAAGATCTTGCGGGGATATGCGAAAAGCTCGTTTTGTGCAATAGTGGCGCATTAGTCAAAGCGATGCAGTACTTAAGCACTCAAGGTGCAGAAGTGGGCGCACGCACAATCGACGACCAGCTCAACAGGACGGCGCATCCTGTTTTAGAAGAAGCTTTTGCCCTCGTAGACACGACGATACGAACCCTTGACCATCATCCTAAGGATGCAGCTTTAAAAAAATTAACATTGAAGCTTCAAGAAAAACTTCAAGACCTCATCAAAGTGCAACAAGAAGCATTTAAAAGAGAGCCCCTCCTTCCTGATGAATATAAACTTCTGGAAGAGTTACTAAAACATCTAAAAACCGTCCAAGATGCACATGATTTGTCACATTTGAAGGCCAAATTATCCCAAGATCTCAAAACAGTTGGGAACATTCTTTTTAAGCACTTGAATAGCGAGCAAGGGGTGATTGCGCGCACCATGAGCGCCATCCATAGGACTTTAAACCCATTGATTGAAAGATTGGAAGTTGTGCCGCGCAATATGTACCATCATTTTAAAACCCCTCATGATCTTTCTTTAGGCGCCCATACCATGGAACCGCCTCCCGTCCATCCGTCTCATTCTACCGCGCCTGCCCAACCCAATGAAACACTAGGCAATTATCTTTCTATCGGTCTTGCAACTCTCCAAGGCCTTTCCACAAACTTAGCCGGAGGCATCTCAGCAATCGCTGTAAAAAACTGCGCCAACTCCCTTGTTTGGGGACTAGAACATGGCTTGCAATGGACGCAAGGTAAAGAAGAATACCGACAAATCAACCAACTGATCGCAGGAATTTTGCCTAGGGCTAGAGCAGCTATAGATAATGGATCCTGGACAGAACTCGGTAACATCGTCCGCACCACAATGGCAGGGGTCAATGAACATCAAATTTATCTGAATGGCTTACGCCTACCGCGCTTTGGCGGTTACGAAGAGACCAAATACAGCGCCCTACCCAGGTTGTTTGACAATGTCCGCATGCTGTATAAAGCTCCTGCTACACCTATGAAAAAGGAAGATATTGAAAAGAACATTGCCCTTGAAAAAGTTGCGTTTGCAAGAAACACAGCTTCTTATACAGCCTTGACCACCGTTTGGGAATCGCTTTATTTTTGCGCCCTTCCCCTACCAGATAACAATTTCTATTTTCGGATTCTGGAACAAGCCAATCGCACTTCTCCTCAACAGCCAGAATCGAAGGTCCGCTCCTTATTTTTTGAAGAAATCGATAACGCTTACCAAAAAGGGGATATCTCATTCCCAAGAAAAATCATCGCCAAGGCTTCATTCTTTATCGTTCGGCCACTTGCAAGCTTCTTTATCTCTCAATTTTCCGATAAGATCGTCGAAGATGTGCGCACCAAGATAAAAGGGAACTTAAAAGACATCGGCAATACTGCCGTGGTCAATTTTTCAAGATATCTAACAACCCTCGATAGCGCTTATAGAAGAGTTGCCCACGCCAATTACGATGTCCTGCTCAACGAAATGTTAGAAAAAGAGCTTGAGCAGCCTCAATGCAACCGCGACCGGAAACCCGCTGAAATTTACAAGTCTGTGGCAAAAAAAGGGGTTCAAGAATATGCACCAAGGGTAACCTGGACCCAGCGGATACAACGCTCCTTTCAGTGGTGGAAGCTCGCCCCTTCTTCGCTGCCAAAACGTGGGTGGAACCTCATCATCGATGGAACCGCTGGATTATTCAGTTTCGTCATTTACATCCCCCAATCCCTTGCGAATTGGAGCCTCAAGAAGATCATCCAGCAAATTGTCGTGAGAAATCAAATAGTAGACAACCTCGTTAAAAATAGCACCAAATCTGTAGCCAGCTCAGGCGGCTATACCCACGCAATGAACTGTGTGATCTACCAGCAGCTCCTAGAAATTCACAACCTGATGAAAACAGCATTCGAAAGCCCCAATGCGCAAGAAGCATCTCCGTTCAAAGGGGTGGATTCAGAGCAGCGGAAAGAAGAACTGAGGACCCTTGTAAAAAACCTTTTTTCCGTCCTCAGGAAGAGCCGATGCGACACTGTCGGAGAGTTAAGGGAAGCTGTATTAGGGGAATCTCCAGCTACAAAAGCACGAATAGCAGTCGAGGATCTCTTTGTTGATGATGCTGTCCAAGGTTCGATGAGGACGATTAAATTCGCTTTAGAATCCGTGTTGAAAGAAGACCAAGTCGAAAAACTTATTTGGAACTTTCTCAAAGGGGCCAACCGCTCCTTCCAAGAGGGTAAGCAAGTCACTCCAGAAGAATTCCATGCAGTGGAAAGGGCGATCCAGGATCTAAGTGATAAGATCTTGTCGCTTTCCATCGAAAAAGCCCTTGAGGACAAGCTCGACTTTTCTACGAACAACCAAACAAAACAAGTGCGCCAGTTTTTGGACCAATTCAAAAAAACATATCAAGAATTCAATGCTAAAGCAGTTGCAACACTCCATGACGTTCGTAAAGATGTCAGCTGGGACCACTGGAAATCCTTACGGGTATTTAAAGAGTGGATCCATCACATCACAGAATTCCAAAACAGAAAAATTAACGAGCTCTTCGAAACTCTTGCAAATAGCAATTATGACTCTGAGACAAAAAAACACTTTGATACTTGGTTCACACAGCTTGCAAATTCCATGAAAACAATTGGCGCTAGGGTATTAAAAGCTTTCGCGTTAGAAGTAGAGATCAATATCCGGCAAAGACTGATGAACATGTTCCATTCAGCTCGCACAGAATGCAATAATTTAAATGCAAAAATTCAAAATGTCGCCTTCTCGCTAGATGACCGTAATACGGTTGTTAAAGCTTTTGAGGCATTGAAAACTAAACTCATCGAACATGAAAAATTTTTAGACGAGATCACCGACAGGGCTGATTTAAATAGTTCTCTCATATCACCGGTCAAACAAACGCTGGTCGCTCCGCTAAAAAACTTGGCTGAACAAGTTGCAAGCGAGCTCAAAAAATACCATGTAAAATCGAATGTCCTAGAAGGCCTAACTGGAAATTTTTACCTACCTGGAAATGCACGCAGCGTTCTATCCGAGGTTAAAGCACTCAAAGAGGAGAGCTTTAACACAGGGACAGAACCGCCTGCTTTAGCTTTTAAAGTACAATCTCTGCTCTTAATGTCCAATACCCTTAAGTCGCTAGATTCCAACCTCGACCTTCTCCCATTGACTCAAAAAATTCAAAGCAGCTCTAATGCAACTGAATTAGAACAGCATATTAAAGACATCGAAATTAAAATATCTCAACATTGGCATTCATTTTGCGCAGAGAAAGGGCATATTGCTCAATCAATCAATCAAAAAACAAATGAGCTCAATGACCTTATAAATCGTAATAATATTTTTAACGAGCAATATATAGCTGAAAGAGCAGGACTAATCCAAGGAGAACTAAACGCTTTGGAAGGAGAGTTTTCTCAATTATCGCAATGGACAACGGGATTAAAAGAATTTCCCATTCTAAACATTCCTTTAAGTGATATGAACTGGTTTAAAGATTTCGCAAAAAGCTTCGCAAAAAAATATATTAAAGGGAGGATCGAAGGGCTCGTCCGCTTCCTATCTCAAAGCTACAATATGAAGTATGGGGTGTTAAATCATCTCTTATTTATCCCCTTCACTGAGAAGAAATAATTGTTTTGTCATTGCAGATTCCCCTAGCCAGTAAAATATTCAATCGCATCAAATTAAATTCTTAATTACTCTGATTACAAAAATAATCGCTACACAAACAAATCATTTTAAAATTGAACTTGATAAAGGAATGTCTTAAATTGTAAAGGATTAGTAAAGATGTTAAAATTTTACACAATACTAATAGAATATTTGTAGGTGTAGAATGTCTTCCATCTTCAATTTTTTTTGGCCTAGTCAAGGAGTCGACGACGACGCGCCC
>JBGAFY010000126.1:0-4335 GCA_044226975.1 Rhabdochlamydiaceae bacterium | reverse complement strand
TTATTTAAATAGACTTCTTTCGAAACTAAAAATTGAGTATGCTCATCTGTCAAACATGAGACTAATGTCAGTCATGATGAGCTCAATATCGGATGTCAACGCAAAGACGATAGGACGCATAGACTCGGAGAAAATAATTTATTAAAATCTTTGTGTCTTCGCGATTTGCGCGTCTTTGCGTTAAATTTTTATAACCGTTGAGTTTCGAAAGAAGGCTAATGATTACTGGGAAAGGAATATTTTTTTTCATTTGCTCTTTTATTGCCTTAGCGATTTCTTCTTGTACCCAAAATGTTCATCCTTTTTCTCTAGAAGAAATTGAACGACAATACCTTGATGTTTTTTTCGCTATCTTTTCCAAACTACAAGCGCGGGATATGCCCTTTATGGAGAAAAACCTCTTTTCCTATGTACTTTCCATCCAATAGAAAACACCATTCCAGGAACATTAGAGCACAAAAACTCAGTGATTTTAACACAAGGACTTAGGGCATGGAAAAAACTAGGAATTTCGGGAAAAAATTATATACTCATTTCTCGGCCTCAAAATGACGTAATTTCTGAATCTAAATTAGAATTTGTAATCATTAATAAAAAAGCGTTCAAAAATGTTGTTAAGAAAAATTTATCTCTCTTTCAGTTCAAACTCGGATCACAGCTAGACGAAAATTTTGTTTTTGAAACATTTTTATCCTCGCGCTTTATAGATTTGTTTAAAGGGAATGAAGCTCTTCAAGGCATTGTTTTGGGCTATGGGACAGAAAATTCTCTTACATATGAAAAAGGCAATTCTTTACGTAAAGAAGTTTCATATGACGCAAAAATAATCCCGCCATTCCAAAACCTTGAAGAGCCAGAAACAATGGAAGAACTAGCTCAACAAATCGAAAAATATGTAAGCATTCATGGAGGTACTTGGAAAAATATTTTGGATGAACTCGCAGACTTTTCGTTTTACACGGAAAATGAGGAAGAGATTACTCCTAAGATTCCTTTTAGTTTTCACTCTGAATCTGAAGAATCTAAACAGCTTATAAAAGAATACATTGAAGCAGAAAAGAAAATAATCGCATTATTACATGATGAAAAATTCCTCGATAAAGTAATCGAGAGGTTTCAAAATGATTAAAACGCTTTTTCTTCTTAGTTTCCTTTCCATTTCATCACTGCTTTTTACAAATGAAGTTCTAGAATCATTAACGCAAGATGAGCGAGAAAACCTTCCTCAGTTGATTGCTTTGTCTCTTCGAGAAACATTTAAAGAACAAGTATATTTTGACTCATTCATAGAGGGCCTTGTTGCTGCTGAAGAAGATAAGCCGGATGAAAGAGAAAATAAAACTGAAGTTGCAGTATTTAATAGATACACGATGCAAATAGCATCAGATCCTAAGATAAAAAGAAATCTAAACCAGTCATTACAATATCTCAATAAAAAGCAGAAAGAAGAAAAGTTGACTTGCGTTTTGAAGGATAGAATTTATTACAAAACAATCAAAAAAGGAATTTCTGATGGTATTAATGCTGATCTTAAAAACAAATTAGAAATTAATTTTGTAATTAAAGACATAAATGACAAACAGATTGCTGGTAACTATTCCCTTGCAAGCCCAATGCAGTGCGAACTATCAGAATTAATTTCTGGCATGGCAATTGCTATGATAGGCATGAAATTGAATGAGATAAGAGAAATCTATATCCATCCAGAGTTTACCTATGGAGTCTTTTCTAAATTTGGTGTGGTGAAGGAAAGGCCATTTCCATCAAGGTGGAATTAATTAAGTGTCAAGCCACAGATAAAAGTTTTAAGCCAATTTTAGTCCCAGTTGATCTTTCAAAATATCTTAAAAACTGTTCACAAGAAATAGATCTTAATACACTTGAAAAAGCAAATATGTTTTTGTGTGGAAAGAAGATCTGGTCTTTTTATAAAAAGTGGTTCCCAGAGATACGGCTTGAGGAGATATAGAAACATCTTGAAGATGCAAACGCCATTCTCTCTTTGAAAAGCACTAACAAAGAGACACTCCAAAAACTATACTGGTTAATTTATAGGTCAGAATTCGAAACCGTCGGGAAGCGAAGTCCCTGACGTCACGATGATAATTCCGTCCCTGACATAGAGTTTATCACTATCAAAGTGTGTCAGACCTTGCTTATTGATCAATTTAACGCGATTGCCGATAGAACAATGTTCATCGATGATCGTATTTTCAATCCTGCAATGTTCTCCTATTGAAAAATCCTTAGGAAGAGGGGGACTTTGGTGCGCTGGCGGTAGAAAGAAATGATTGCCAACGAGGATAGAGTCTTTGATCACCGTTCCTTTTTTAATATGGGAACGGATTCCGATCACACTATGATCGATCGTTGCTCCATCTATGACAGTGCCTTCGCTTAATAAAGAATGATTGATGACGGCGTTGGAGATCATAGGACTTGGAAGCTGATGAGGATATGTGAAAATAGGATTAATATCGTCATAGATGTTTAAACAGTTTTTCTTATCAGTGAGAGCTAAATTGGCTTCAAAGTAAGAGCGCACGGTCCCAATGTCTTCCCAATAGCCATTAAATACATAGGCAGAGGCGCTTCCCTTTTTAACTTCTATAGGGATTAGGTCGCGACCAAAATCATCCCCTTGCTCTTGGAGCAAAGAAATTAGGGCGGAACGTTTGAAGACATAGATCCCCATGGATCCAAGGTAATGATTATCAGAGGTTTTATTAGAAGCGTTATTGAACTCAAAGCGCTTTAATAGTTCTGCTGTATTCGGCTTTTCATAAAAATCATTGATGAAAAAAGAATGGTCTATTTTTAAGAGTCCCATTCGCTGCGCTTCTTGTTCTTTTACTGGAAGGGCAGCAATGGTCAAATCGCAATCTTGCTTCTTTGCAAACTCGATAAGATCGCCATAGTTCATATTGTAGAGTTGATCGCCTGAGAGGATCAAAAAGAAGTCTGCAGAAGTTTTGAGGATGTGTTTGAGGTTTTGCCGCACGGCGTCCGCCGTCCCTTTGAACCACACTTTTTTTTCGGGAGTTTCTTCAGGCGTCAACAGCTCAACAGTTACATGGCGCATTATATCGGACTGGTAGGTCGAGAGAATATGTTGATGGAGCCCAGCAGACAAATATTGGGTAATGACGAAGATCTTAGTAATGTACGAATTAAGAGAGTTCGAAATAGGGACATCGATTAATCGATAGCGACCACCGAATGAAACCGCAGGCTTGCAACGAGCCATAGTCAAAGGATACAAACGCGTTCCCTGACCCCCAGCGAGAATGATGCTCGCTACATCATTTAATATGAGGTGTTCTTTTCGTAAAATCGCTTTGCTCATGAATTCCTAATTACGCCTGTAATTAGTTTTATTAAATGAAATTAAGCGATAAGTAAAGGTATTTTTGTAGGCAGTGTCTTAGAGCCCATCTCCGAATAAAGTTTCCGTCGAATTTTCGGGATTATTTGTAGCATTGTTGCACAATGTTAAGTCAAGCGGTTGATTTCAGAAGGTTACAAAAATAGCTTATTTTTCTTAGTCCACTAAAAAAATCAACATCTTGGCTTGAATTATTACCAAGGCCTGAAAAGAACCTGAAAATTGACACAAGCCTAATGCAGAGATGGTCTCTTAATTGGCATAAATCATCCGACCAGTCTACACGAGCCACATGTATACCGTTTTTGTATATCCCTCCACATAACCCTGAAATCTTCCCTATGGCAAAAGGGATGCTCTCGCCATAGGGTAAATAGAGAGTAATTAAATCTGATCAGAGACGTTACGGAGCGCGACAATTCTGATCTCATCCGTGACATCTTTGCCATCTTGCTGATGGAAAGCAGCACGACCAAAATCCCAATGGCTCACGTCTTTACCGTTTTTCTTCTCAAAAAGATATACTTCTCCGTAGATGCGATTTTCGATATCGACTGGAAGCTTAGAGATAAGCGCGAGAACTTCGTTTCTTTTGCCCTTTTTGAGCATATCAACGAGCTCATCCAAAATAGCCTTTTGGATGGCTTTAAGGCGTAACACATCAGGTACATCAAAGCCGTCCTGTTTACAGAAAGCGACTTTTCCAAAATCTAAATGGTTGGTGTTCATTTTGCTATTTTTAGCAATGGCGTACACATGGTAATAGATTTTCCCGAGAACAGGAGAAGTTAGACTCGCAACCGCTTTGATCAACTCTACTGATTGCAGGGTTGCAGAATTGTGCAGAATGTCTATCAATGTTTCAAGAGGGGACCGGATTTCCTGTTTACCTTCTCCTTTGATTGAAGATGCAGTTTTAAGAAGCTCGATGGTCTTTGTGCGCAGCCATT
>JBGAFY010000125.1:0-4350 GCA_044226975.1 Rhabdochlamydiaceae bacterium | reverse complement strand
AGAAAACAAATTAGACGATTGTCATCCTATACAGTTCATTCGAATTATGCTTAATCGGATAATTTCATCTGCGCAGAGAAAGCTGAGTAAAAGATAGAAGTCAATTTATCGCTTTTGCGATAAATTATTTATTTTTTATCAGCGCTCTCTGTCTCGACTTTAGGATTTTTTGTCCGTTTAATGATGATATTGGCCTACGGTTTTTTGCCGATCGATGAAATAACAGCTTCTGTGTCTTGCACTTCCGTCAAAAAATGTTGAAGGACTTTTAAGATATACTTCGGAGTGTTATAAACTCCTGTAGTGGAGAACACAATTTCCAAGTGGGGCTTGTTACTGCTATTATTGAGAAGTGCGATATAGGTCATTGTTTGAGGAACATCATCCACCAGTTTCGGTACCACCCAAATAGCAAACTGTTGGTTATACAGCGTGACTTTCTCGTTGGTTTCTACAACATGAAAGCTCTGAGTAACCTGATCAGAGGTGCCATCTGCGAGCTGTGCGCTGTCAAGCAACCCCAATTCGTTCAAGAGGGAGAGGTTGACGTCCATTACCCCGTCAGGGACCCACTTTCCCAAATCACTGGAAAATTCGCGATATGCATCATCAAGCTGAGTAGGATTGATCATGGGTATCCCTCTGTTTCTCCCTCTAATCCGAGTATATGAATAAAAAAATTGATTGTCAATCTAGTGGCTAAGATTAAGAACATGAAATATTTAGTAAAAAATCTCTCACTTCTCAACATACCAAAACAACCCCTCTCTTTTCTTCGGGTTCGCATATTTGTCCTTTTTTTAGCAATCTTTTCCTGCCTATCGACTCAGTTTGTTGTGGGGGCGCCCATCCAAGTAGACATTGATTCTCCATCGGCTATCCTCATAAATGCAGAGTCCGGCGCAGTGCTTTTTGAAAAAAATGCACATTCCCGGCGCTTTCCAGCTAGTATTACTAAAGTGGCAACCGCCCTTTTTGCTTTAGAAAAAAAACTCGATCAGCTTGATACTGTGATCAAAGCCGACGCAGAAAGTTTAGCGATTGCACCCGCACATCAAAAAATTTCAAATGCGCCTAACTGTCCGCCCTATAGATTAGAATGGGATGGGACGCATATGGGATTAAAGGTAGGTGAAGAGTTAAGTTTAAAAGTATTGCTCTATGGTTTGATGTTGTCTTCTGGTAATGACGCTTCAAATGTTATCGCGCGGTTTGTCTCTGGTAGCATTCCTCAATTTATGCAAGAGATGGGTGCATATTTCAAAGCCAATGGAATATTGAACACTTCATTTAACAATCCTCATGGACTGCACCATCCGGACCATTTTACAACTGCATATGATATGGCAATGATCTCAAGGCTTGCGATCAGACACCAGGTGTTCCGTGAGGTGGTAGGGACTATACGATATCCTAGACCACAGACCAATAAGCAGCCTGCAAACCATTTGGTGCAACATAACCATTTGATCCGCGAAGGGAAGTTCCATTATCCTCATGCATTTGGGATTAAAACAGGATATCACTCAATATCCGGATCTACGATTGTGGCAGCAGCAGAGAAAGACGGTAGATGTTTAATCGCAGTTATTTTAGGTGCTCAAGATCGTAGCCAAAGATACAGAGAAGCTATTAAGCTTTTTGAAGCAGGTTTTGCAGAGAAAAAATTGCGTCGCACACTTTTTGCTAAAGAACAAGATCGTTATAACTTTATTTCTCAAAAATTAAAAAAAACTATCCCAGCAGCTTTAAAAGAAGACATTTATATCGATTATTATCCTTCAGAAGAACCGAAGCTTAGTGCTTCTATTCGTTGGAAGGAAAATAATGGCAAAATTCTTCTTGGGGATATTCTTGGCGATCTCGAAGTCAAAGCTTCAGATGGAAAGGTTGTTGCAAAAGGAAATCTCTATGCCTTAGAGAATGGTGATCTCCGATTGAAGGCGCAGTTGGGGTACCAAATGCAATCGATAAAGAAAACACTCTTCAGTTATGGAGGATTTTTCGTTGTCGTTCTTTTAATTTTTCCTTTGACACTCTTGCTGTGGAAGATTCTTAAAAAATCTAATAAATTCATTAAGTGATAACTGTTCAGGACGAGCGTCGATCCTTACGTTGCACACGTTCAAAGCGTTGATTATATCATTTTTGGAATATAGTTTTTGAAGAGACGAAGAAAGCATTTTTCTACGCTGCTGGAAAGATTGACGTGTCAATCGGAAGAAGCTTTCTACAGAGATATGATGGTTTTCTTGGTGCAGATCAATATGGACCACAGTAGATGTGACTGAAGGCCGAGGTGAAAAGCTATTAGGGCTTACATTAAAACAGTATTTCGGGGTTCCAAAGAACCGTATAAAAAGGGTAAGTGCACCATAATGTTCGGTATTTTCATGCGCGCATATTCTTTGAGCCACTTCTTTTTGAACCATTATAGTCAAAGATAAGAAGCGATCACTTCTGGGGATAAATCTCGTCAGTAAAGGTGTTGTGATATTGTACGGGAGGTTTGCGACGATTTTAATTTTAGTTTGAGATTCTAAGCATTCAATAGGAAATTCTAAAGCGTCATCTTCCATGCATTTCAAGCGTTGATCGGATGTTTGCAGTCGCTTTAAGGAATCCGCAAACAAACGGTCCTTTTCTATGGCTATTACATGAGCTCCAGTTTGCAAAAGCTTTTCTGTCAAAGCACCTGGCCCTGGGCCAATTTCTAGAATTGTATCGTTTTGCTCAACGTGTGCGCTAGCCACAATTTTATCGAGGATGTTTCCGTCGATAAGAAAGTTTTGAGACAATGACTTACGCGCATTCGCCCCATTTTCTTCTAGAAACTGTTGAAGAACTGATGGTTTAAAGACAGACATATTATTTCAGAATAAAAGGTGTAAAAGTTCCCTCTTCTTCTTCAGATACATGCACTTCATAGCTATATTTTTCGCGCAGCCTTTTAGTGTATACTTGTGATTCTTTGTCCATCGCTTGTTGCAACAGCTCATTTTCTAATTTCTCAGAGAGCTGAGGGAATGTTAAAGGATTCGTCTTTTCATACGATTTCAGGAAAAAAATTCGGTATACAGTACTATTATCGACGCGGCTTTTTTGACGGATAGGGAGGCTGAAGGAACCAGGCTGCAGAGTTGCTAAAACTTCTCGATGCGCGCTTGAAATAGTTTTACTGTCCGCCTGTTGTGCTTCTGAAAGAGAAAGTGACACTTCTTCAGGAGCAGCGGCGTCGTTTACTGTCATGACAGCAACTTCTTCTTTTTTTGGATTTAGCTGTTCTTTCAGTGAGGCCACTACAAGAGAAGGTTCAGCTTTGCTATTTAAAAAAGCAGAATAGGCTTCATAAGCCGAATCTTCAGCCCTTTTAGGATCTTTGGATCGAACGGAGAGCACTTGATAATCCCAATGTTCGGAGGGGGGATTGTTGACACAATATTCTTTATAGCTCGATTTGACCATTTCAGGGTGCACAGCTAAAAAAGCTTTGGAGTTTACTTTGAACCAGGTCATCCTTTGAACTATTAGGTCAGTGTGGATCATCGACCGAGCTTCTTCGAAAGTGAGTCCCAATTTGTCGAGAGTTGTCATGACATTGGGGCCGAACCTATCGTGGATTGCTTCACGTACTTCACCTTCCGAAAGCTTTAGCTCTTTCCCTTCTGCGTCCATGAGCACAAGTTCTGCGTCGACTAGGCGATTTAAAGTTTCTCGCCAATGGGTCATATAAAATTGGTAGCGAGCTACGACGGAATCAGCATATTGGGGATAATATTGATTCAAGAAGACGTCCATTTTCTTCACTATGTCGAGAATAGATATCTTTTTGCCGTTTACAGTTGCTAGCACGCGATTGTTTACAATAAGTGTATGTCCAGATTCAAGCGAAAGCGCATTCAAATCTTGAGGGAGCTCAGAAAATCCTGCTATAGAAGCGCATAGAGGAAAAAGAAAAAAAAGTATTTTATTCATGTTGTGACTTTACTCCAACTGGGACTTTTTTTAAAATAGCTGCGAAAAAGCCGTCTTTTTCTCCTTTTTCAGGGAAGCAAGAAAAAGGTTCTTTCTCCAACATAAGACCATAATTACGAGTGAAAAATTCAATTTGTTTTTGATTCTCTTCTTGAAACAAACTGCATGTTGCATAAACCAATCGCCCGTTAGGCTTAAGGTATTGCACTGCATTACTCACGATGTGGCGTTGTTCTAAAACAAGTCTGTCTAACATGGCTTGCTCAAACTTCCATTTCATGTCAGGGTTACGCCTCCAGGTCCCCGATCCACTACAAGGGACATCTGTGAGGACCCAGTCCATTCTATGTTTAAGGATTGCAGCTTTCTCTTTAA
>JBGAFY010000124.1:0-5190 GCA_044226975.1 Rhabdochlamydiaceae bacterium | reverse complement strand
CCCCCTTCACTAGCTCATAACTATGAGGATCAATTTCTCCAGAAATTAAAGAAATATGATCTATCCGATCCCCCCCTATAATCCCCACGATATCGTCAATCATAGAAGTTGTGGATAAGACTTTAATTTTTCCATTCTCTTGCATCCAAGTCTGTATAGTAGATGGAACTTGAAGGGAACGCGGAGATTTAGAGCATCCTAATAAAAATGTGCAAAAAAGCACTATCAGTAAGATGCAATAACTATATTTTTTCACACTATTCCTCATATTTCTCAAAAAAGCGACGAATCCTGAATCCGTTAACAGTCTCTAAAAGACCTATTATGAAACCTAGATGAATAATATTGAACTCTGATTAAGAGCTTGACTGTGAATTTTTTAGTGAGATAGGTTCACAGTTCATTTATTAACCCAAGCTGTAAACAGATTACAACAGGCTGTCTTAGGCTTCGTAAAATCGCCCCAATCTCGGCCTAGCCTTTGACTATGCTCCTTCGTTGTTCTGGCGGAGAGCTTCGATTTTTCTTTGCCTCGCTAGGGCTGGTTGTTGTCACCTCTTTATAGCTCAGGTTAATATCGAGTTTTTTCTAACTTTTATTTGGAGGCAATTTTCAATTTCAACAAGAACATGCCTGTAAAAAAATTAATCAAAAAATTTCAAATATCCAATAAACTGAGGTTTTTAGAAGCACTCTTTAACAATCTTAAACCACAAAAAAAACACTTAATTATTGCCACAAAATACAAAGATAAATAAAATCAGCAAATTACCTAATATTCTTCATTGTTATGAAAAGAGCCAGCATGTTAAAGTGCCTATCTAAACAGAAAATATTTTACAAAACTAGTTGCAAACAATTGACTAATTAGATAAATCCAATCCTTTTGCATGAAATTAAATCGATTCGAGAAGGAAGCAACTTTTGAAACCTTCTATATTCGGTTGTTGGAAACGAAAAGAGACCATGTGTGAATTTTGTTATTGGGGGACAGATATCTTTTCGATTAGATCGGTTATTTTATCCACATTTGACTTCATAAAGTCGTGTGAGGTTAGAATAAACGTTCTAATCGAAAATCAAACTGCCTACAAATTAAAAAATTCACAGTCAGGCTCTAAACCACTACTTTTATAAAGTTTTTATTTGTCAAAATTGAAAGATTGTCGTAAATTTAAAGAAATTGTCTTAACAAAGGAAAAAATATGAGCAATAACGAAACTCTTGAAAGCAAAACAAAAAATTTCAAAGAGATCGAAGATACTATTTCACGTGCTATCCGGAAAGTAGGCGGAAAAAAAGAGAATGACCTTTGCCGCTATCTTCCAATGAGCTCCGGCGGATATATGCACCACTTCACTTTGAAAAAAATGAAAAGCAAACAACCTCAAGAGCTTAGCGTTTTAATTGAAAAATACATCATCAATAACGAAAAGCCAGGCACAGTTGCTCCAAAGCAAAGAGCAGCTCGCGGTTCGAGAAAAAGACGTGACCAACTCACATTTTCTCGCATCCAACTCGAAAGAATGCTAAATATTGTTCGTCTCGCTGGTGACAAAGAAATGATTTCTGTCCTCAGCCCTAAAAAATCTCTTGCTACTTGCAAAAGAGAGCTCATCGCTTCTATCCGTCATGGACGCGTCGATAACGAACTTTGGAATGGCTACGTCGAATCGATCAATGCCATTGCTAACGGCTTGGCGATGCAAGAAAATGCATCACTAAGCAAGTAATTTTTTCTATACTGCATCCGGTTTGATAGCGAAATATTTCATATAGCAAATCGGGAGCAGTATTTATTACTTGACTGATTAAAGAATTTGGCCCTTTTTTACTTGATCCACTCTTAAATCAACTATAATGGTCTGTTCTGGAATAAATAGTGACTTCGAATAAATTGTGTTTTCTTAATAGTTTTTCGCACAAAGTTCTTTAAGGAACTTAATTCGATGACGGATTTTAGTAATTTTTCTTTTTTAAACTTTGGATTCTTGTCTAGAGGATATATAACATGTCGCAAACCACAACAAAACCTGAATTTGGCAGATGGCGGTCGTTTTTTTGGCCAGTCCATGCACCTTTGAGCTCAAAAGCTCCTCCCGTGTTCTTCTTGTTCTTTTTTATCAACTTTAACTATACGATCTTAAGAGATACCAAGGACTCTTTAAATTGTTACGGCTCCAGGATCTGGCGCTGAAGCAATTCCGTTCTTGAAGGTCTGCGTTCTGCCTTTTGCCGTTCTCTTTATGATCATATGCATATCAGTAATAATATGAGCAAGCAGAAAGTTCGTCCATACAACAATTACAGCATTTATAGCCTTCTTTGCAATTTTCGCGCTTGTACTGTACCCAAAACCGCGATTTCTTGCACCCAACGGCTGCTGCTGACAGCTTACAACAGTTCCTCCCTCAAGGGATGAGCGGACTTGTCGCACTCTTCCGTGGACTTATGCCCTTTTCTACATCATGTCCGAGCTTTGGGGTAGCGTAGCTATTCCACATGTACTGTTCTGGGGATTTGCAAACGATATCACGCGTGTTTTTTTCCGAGTCAAAACGTTTCTATGCCATGTTTGGTCTCGCGCGAACGTTGCGATGCTCTTTTCAGGCCCAGCGATTATTTACTTCTCCGATATCCGCAGCAAGCTTCCAGCTGGCGCCGATGCTTGGGGAGTCTCTTTAAACTATATGCTCAGCATGGTAGTACTCTCAGGCTTGATCATCATGGGAATCTATTACTGGATCAATAAAAATGTTTTAACTGACCCTCGCTTCTTTGATTCGACTGAAGTTAAAAAAACGAAGAAAGACAAGCCAAAAATGTCTCTTACAGAGAGCTTCAAATACTTGGCGCGTTCTAAATACATCGGTTGCTTGGCAATTCTCGTAATCGGTTATGGTATCGCGATCAACCTCGTCGAAGTTACCTGGAAGAGCCAGTTGAAACTTCAATATCCTAATCCAAATGACTACAGCACATTCATGGGTTACTTCTCCACAATTACTGGAGCTGCAACTATTTTCATGATGTTGTTTGTCGGCGGTAACGTTATCCGTCGTTTTGGATGGGGCGCAGGCGCTTTGATCACTCCAGTAGTCTTATTGATTACAGGCGTAGGATTCTTTACTTTCGTTATTTTCCGCGACTATCTAGCGAGCTTCATCGCTATGATGGGGACAACACCTCTCTTGCTTGCGGTCATATTTGGTACTGCTCAAAACATTATGAGCAAGTCTGCTAAATACTCCCTCTTTGACCCAACAAAAGAGATGGCGTACATTCCGCTCGATCAAGAGTCGAAAGTTAAAGGTAAAGCTGCTATCGACGTCGTGGGAGCACGTCTCGGTAAGTCAGGCGGTTCTCTAATCCAACAGGGTTTGATTGTCGCTCTTGGATCTCTTGCAGCAATTACACCTTACATCGCTGTGATCCTATTCGGAATCATTTTTGCATGGATTTACGCTGCACGTTCTTTGAGCAAGCAATTCACAAGTCTCAATGCCGAGAAAGAATTGCAAGCAAAAGAAGCTGCTGCTTCTGCAGAAACAGCGCAAAAATCTGCTGCACCGCAACAAGTTACAACCTAACTTAGTTAGCAAACAGTAGAAAGCCTTAAGGCCTCTTTGGCGGAAACGTCAAAGAGGCCTTTTCATTTAGACCTATTGCGTAATTATAGTTCGCAAATTCTTGTATTTACACAGAGAAAGATGAGACACAGAGATAAGAAATTTTTACTAGAGTAAAAAATGGAACTTTTAAAGCCTGTCGTTTTTGCGGGACAGTTTATTTTTCGCTTATATCGATTATTTTAACTTCATTCTACATCTTAAGTCTTGTGAGTTTAAAATAATCGATCTAAGCTAAAAAGAATTTGCCGCCAAAATAAAAAATACAACGACAGGCTCTTAAAGAATAAATCGCTTTATTCTTCAAAAAAGGCTGTTTTCCTGTTTAGGTGAGTGTCTTTTGAAAAATCTAGAAAGTGTGCGGTATTAAAACGCAAAGCAATGGTCTGATTTTTTACTCTCGTAAAAAATTATTATCTCTGTGTCTCATCTTTCTCTGTGTAAAAAACAAGCCCGCCTTCACAAGATTCTTACAAAAACGTAAAGTCGATTTTAACTACGGGCGCTTTAATTAATGACAGAGATATGCGTGTGGTAAAAGGAAACGGACTTGTTCTTCTGTAATCTCATGCACAACAGAATCGTTGCACTGCCACCAACGTCCGTCTGGTGTTTTGTTATAGGAGATATAATGGCCCCCATGCAAATCAGCACCAAAATGCACGATAAATGCATCAATAGAGTATTCAGCTGTTTGATTGGATCGAACATATTCAGCCGGCAACATAAAACTTAAAGGTATTGGCAAGTTGTCCCCGACTTTATGCATCGCTCCATTGTTTGAACTGAAACGACTGAACTGCATGATCATCTCATTAGGAAGATTTGTGAAATATGTTTTCTCTTCACCAACAGCGGTCATATTGGAAAAATGGGAGTTAAGAAGCTGATGAAAATTTTTACCCTGGCAATTCGCTAAATTAATGGGAAGCAAACACTGGCGCGAATTGTGGACATTGCCATTAAGGTGCGTCTCCATATTTTGGAATAAACGAATATGACTAGGCGCTCTATTGAGGACCAAATGCATTGCTTCTGAAGCATCTTGTTGTGATGCATCATTGCGAATAGTGTTAGATAATGTAGAAAGAAGCGACCTAATATTCTGGCTATTGGCAGACCCTAAATTTCTATGTGCGAATTGATCTAATCCATAATCTCGAACGAAGTCTTTTACACCTTGCATCTCTTGAGGGAGATTATTGACAGCATCGCGCAAACTCGGAATATGCACCATCCATTGCATTATGGAATTAACCCAACAGTTATTTCCTGAGTTGATAAGTCCCACAGGCTGTCCTGGCACATAAAGCGCTGATGGGGTAGAGGATAAAGGTCCCGGTATAGACTTTTCTTCACCTACATCAACAGAAAAAGTTCCAATAGTTGCAAAAACTAATGCAATACCCACTGTTGCGGCAGCATAAGTAACATTGACAGCCAGCAAGAAAGCTCCGCCAACGATCAGAGCAATTGCAGCACCTTGCAAAATTCTTCCGACAATCACGTATAGATGGACTTTTTCTGTTGTCCCAGTCAATTTATCAACAACAGGCTTAGA
>JBGAFY010000123.1:0-4436 GCA_044226975.1 Rhabdochlamydiaceae bacterium | reverse complement strand
CAAACCCACTTAAGAGCATCCAACGGCGTTCATGCTGCTTTTTTAAAACGCAGAGCATCATTTGATCCAATGCTCAAACGGCTCTCCTTCAAGTTTAATCCTCTCCATCGACTTCTCTTGAAAATTGAAAAAGAGAGCTTCGAGAACCCAGAGCTCCAAACTCTCATTACAAATTCGTATATGGTAAGAGACGAGGTCCTCGATCTCTACAATGTTAGTCCAGAGAAAGTTCACGTCGTGCACAACGGAGTTGAATGGACAGAATGTAAAGAAGCGTTTGATCAGTGGCCAAACATCCGTTCAGAAGAATTACACAAACGCAATCTTCCTCGTGATGGATTTTATTTCCTGTTCATGGGGCATAACTACCATCGCAAAGGGTTAGAGTATCTGCTCAAGGGCTTTAGTTTAGTTAAAGATCCTCATGCCTACCTTATCGTCGTGGGAAAAGACAAAGAACCTGAACGGTTTAAACAACTTGCAAGTGAACTTGGTGTGCTAGACCGCGTCCTCTTTGTTGGAGAAAGCCGCAATGCCCGCCAATGGTTCCAGATCGCAGATGCAACTGTCGTCCCCTCCCTCTATGATCCATTTGCCAACGTCACTGTTGAGGCCCTTGCAATGGGGAACTTTCTTGTCTCCTCATTATCCAATGGTGGGGCAGAAGTGCTGACCCAAAACAATGGGACCTTGATCGAGGACTTGCTCTCCCCCGATTCTGTTGCAACAGCTTTAAACACCGCACTGCAGCATCGAAAGACAAATGCAAGCGCTGAATTAGTCCGCAATTCCGTCCAGCACCTCGATTTTCCCAATCAGCTAAAGTCATTGATGGAACTTTGTCTTCAGAAGTAATTTTACTTGAGCACTTTTTGAAATGCCTCATCGCTAATTTTCTTTTGGTGATACATCTCTTTACAAAGTTCCTTAAGTTTCTGCACATAGACAATATCATTAATTCCAATAGACGTGAGAAAGGATGGATCGTTTAAACGCATCATCAAATACAATGACTGACCTACGTCATTGTTTATCATTGTGAGCATAACCCTGAACGCGTGTGGGTCCTGGAACAAGTAAGACAACCTATCTCGTATCGCTTCGCGCTCAATGCAAGCTTTGTAGTTTGTTTCTTTCAGTTTTGAATCATATTCTTTGATCATGCTTTCCGCAGTATTCTTCTGTAAATAGGCTTGCAATTCCTTCATACGGATTTCAACACGGTTTTTGTCTTTGATAACGTTATTGTTCATTCCAAAGTTCCAAACTATTTTATCTCCATTTTTAATCAGCTCTATTGCAACCATCAAATGAAATTCTGAAAACCCTTCAAAATCATATAAAGTGTAAACAGTAGCATTTGGAAAGCCATGATTGGCGATCGCTGCTAGATTGCGCAGCTTACTTGCATCCACTAGCGACAATTGATAATCGTTAATCACAGTTTTTGTAGAAGAATCCTTTTCTTCACCACTATAAACCCTGATAATCGTTCCAATATCTATATTTTCACCGGCATAGATATCGTAGCCTACTGGGCATTCTTCATCTTTGCCAATAAAGACTTTTGCAGGGTTATTTTTATGCACATTGAAGGCTAAACGCAATTTTTCTAATAGCTTGTATGGATCATTTTCTTCAGGCTTTGCGCTGCGCTCTAGCCAATTCATTAACACGACTCTTGGGGTAGTCAGAACGCGGTCTGAAAATTGCGCACCTGTCATTTTGAAAAACTCTTCGGCAGTCCCTTGCACAATTTTTCCTTGTGCATCGCGGTAATCAAAAACGATATCCGTAGATTTTGGTAAAGTGCGGTCCAATAAACGATCGAGGTTAAGAAACCGAGAATCACTCCCCCTTAAAAATTGATCTACCTTTTGATCAGTTTTCAAGACAGCCTTAGCAAACGCAGTAAAATGCTCAGATGATTCCCCATGGACTAATGAGGCATAATGCAATGGAGTCCTGCCCATAGAATCAGGATTTTCGCAGCTAGCCCCTTTTTCTGTGAGCAACTTGGCTTCTTCAATTTTTCCCAAGATCGCACATATGTCGAGCGGAGATAGTTGATTGATAGAGCGATGAGAGAGGTAGTTCTTCTTTTCAGGAGTGTCTAATTTCTCTACCCATCCTTTAAGTGCACTCAAAGGAGAATGGACCAAGAAATAATGTAAGACGACATTTGGGTTTGTTGACTTGCTGTATTTTTCTTTAGGAAATAATTTTTTCAATGCTAATGAGAAATCGATGGGATGACTAAGAGAATTATTATTAACAGCCATAAAAGAGAACCTTGTGATGTTAAATTTTAAGTCGCTAGTTTATAGTTTCTTAGTCGATAAAATTCAACGTTTTGCGTTCATTTGTTGTATGAAACAGGTTCAGAGATGACGAATAGAGCTTATAATGATATGCTATTTCCTTATGATTAAAGATTTTCTCGCCTACTCTTTAATTCGAGCCTTTACAGCTCCTATTGCACTGTTGCCTTATTCTGCTGTCCAGCGCATCGGAGAGGCATTGGGATTATTAGCCTATTACTTATCTCCAAAATTCCGTAAACGTACATTGAGCAACCTCTCTCTTGCAACTGCGTTAAACTTAAGTCCCGATCAATTGGTATCTACAGCAAAAAAATCCATGCAGAACCTGATGATCACATGTTTGGAATATGCGAAGCTCGCACGAGAAAAAAACATCCACGCCATCGCCACCTGTGAAAATCCCCAAGAGGCTGAAGCCCTTTTGCAGCAAGGCAATCCGGTGATCTTTTTTTGCGCACATCAAGCAAACTGGGAAGTCCTATTTCTCGAAGGGACAACGCGTATGCCAGGGGTGGCCATTGGACGCCCTATAAAAAACAAGTATCTCTATGATTGGGTCGTCCAAATGCGGGAAAAATTTGGAGGGACTATCATCACTCCAAAAAATGCGATCCGCGAAGGGATGAAGGCGTTGAAAAAGGGACGTTTTTTAGGCATTGTCGGCGATCAAGGGATGCCTGATAGTGGCTTTAGGTCCCCTTTTTTAGGACGCATGGCATGGACATCTCCCATCCCCGCAATCCTCTCCTACCGCACAAATCATCCGATTATTGTTGCCGCAACACACCGGGCCAACGGACATTATAAAATCCATTACAGCCCTCCTATCTGGCCGAACCTCAACAAGCCGATGGAAGAAGAGATCCCCCGGATCATGGGTGAATGTTTGCACTATCTAGAAACAAGCATTATCGCCCATCCTGAACAATGGCTTTGGCAACATAACCGTTGGAAACAACAGACTTTAGACAAGATCCGCCGCCCATTCCGCCAAGAAGCTCTCTGCATTATTCTTCCCGAAGATAAAGAGAACTTTACAAAAGTCTGCTCTTCCCTCCCTGCATTTCGATTGATCTACCCCACAGAACTGATCACCTTGTTTGTTCCTAAAAATCGCCCGCTTCCTCAAGAACACTTTATTGAAGGTGTTGAAGTCCATTATTTCTCATCCACAAAAGATCTTCTCGTTAGGGATTACAGATTCAAGCTGTTATTCGATTTTTTGGGCAATCATTCTGTCCGCAAACACTTTTTCTCATTAAGTGTTTCGACCATTGTAGACATGCCTACCCTCTATGAACTTGCCAAAGCAAAACCTGAAGAAGATTTGACAGTTGTCCTCCAACGAGCTATCTGCCATGCCGGTTGAAAGATTTTATATCTCTTTAGAGAGCATTGAACACCATTCTACCATTGCTTTAGAAGATAGTGAGTTTCATCACTTGGCCCATGTCCTGCGGGCAAGACCAGGAGATAATATCGAGATAGTCAATGGCAAAGGCACTCTGGCCCAAGCTGAAATTATCGAAATGCGCCGTAATGGGGCGTTGCTCAAAATCCTTTCGGTTGCAAAGCATCCAAAACCTACCTTTCCTCTCATCCTTGCCCAAGGATTGTTGAGGCCGCAAAAACTCGATTGGGTGATAGAAAAAGGGACAGAACTTGGGGTTACTGAATTTTGGCTATTTCCTGGTGAACGCAGCGAAAGAAAAACCCTTCAAGAAAATCACCTCGAACGCTTATCCAACATAGCAGTTTCCGCCCTAAAACAATCTGGACGCCTTTACCTCCCCCCAATTATCTTAAAGCCTCCTCTATCTCAGTGGAACGAGCAAGGAATTTGGTATGGCGATATCAGAGAAAAAGCTCCTTCAATTATTCATCTACTTGCGACAAAAACCCCAGCCATCTTTTGTGTAGGCCCTGAATCGGGATTTTCTCCCCATGAAATCCAAGCTTTAGAAAAGCAAGGTGCAAACGGCGTGCATTTGAACCCATCGGTCCTACGTGCCGAAACTGCTTCGATTGCCGCAGTATCAATAATTTCTTCATTTTATATGGAAAAATAAGAACTATTCTTCTAATTTTACAGAAAATTATAAAGCGAATTAT
>JBGAFY010000122.1:0-4443 GCA_044226975.1 Rhabdochlamydiaceae bacterium | reverse complement strand
ACACTCAGGAAATGGGACGCTCTGGACTCCTATGGCGGGTTGCGTCATTCATTAGGTATATGAATACAACAATATCAATACCGTCTGGGGTTACGGCAACCCAACCAACCCCCGTAAGGGTCAAATACTGCCTTTACGCAAGAAAAAGTACCGAATCTGAGGAAAGGCAGGTTCTATCAATAGATAGTCAGATTAAGGAAATGTTACAGCTGGCAGAGCGTGAAGGGCTGGAAATTGTAACCATGAAGCGTGAAAGTCACTCCGCAAAAGAAACTGGGCAAAGACCAGTATTCAATGAAATCGTAGATGAGCTGAGGCACGGTAAGTACAATGGCATTCTAACATGGGCACCCGATCGTATATCAAGAAACGCTGGTGACCTTGGAAAAATTGTAGACCTAATGGATGCGGGAAAACTTCACGAAATACGAACTTTCGGGCAAAAGTTCGGCAATAATCCGAACGAGAAATTTCTCCTGATGATTCTTGGATCACAGGCAAAGCTAGAGAACGATAATCGAGGCATCAATGTGAAGCGAGGATTAAGAACAAGAGTAGAGATGGGGTTATGGCCAGGCATGGCACCACTTGGATACCTGAATCAAAAATTGATGGATAGAAAATGTAGAATAGTAATTGATCCAGATAGAGCGCCGATTGTAAAACAAATGTTTGAAAAGGTTGCTTACGAACAATGGTCGGGTCGCAAAGTTTATAACTGGTTAAGGTTTGATCTAAATTTCTATACTCGCGGGAATAAACCTCTTACCCTAAGCGGTGTATATAGAATGCTACAAATGCCGATATATTACGGACCATTTGAATACCCACGAAACTCTGGGCAATGGTACCAAGGAACACATGAACCAATCATAACTGAAGAGCTTTTCAAGAAAGTCCAAGAGCAATTGAAGAGAGATAAAATTGTCAGAGAAAACAGAGAGTTTGCCTTCACTAAACTTTTCACCTGCGGAATGTGCGGATCAGGAATTACGGCGCAAGAAAAATACAAAGTTCTCAAAGATGGAACAAATGCAAAGTATATATACTACTCCTGCTCGAAAGCAAGAGATCGGAATTGTAAAAACAAGTACATCCGCGAAGAAGAATTAGTAGATGAACTATTCAAAATTATAGACAAGCTCAACATCAATGAGTTAGGCATGCGAATGAAACTCGAAGAAGAAATCAAACGATTTAATAGACTGCAAAGGTTGGCAACTAAAGGCAAACCAAAAATGCAGATTGATGAAGATGATATTGCTACACGAGAATATGCGAAGTATGTACTGCGTGAGGGTGCGCCACTCGAAAAACGAGAATTAATGGGTCATTTAAGAAGCAGGCTGGTGCTAAATAACAAGAAGATCACATTTCTTGAGTCATAGGGGCAAGGCTCTCATCTTCATCTGTAACAACATCTAAGGACACAAAACCATCCTTGAGAATTAGCTTACTTTTGAGATTAAGAAGCACAGTGCGTTTTTCCTCAATAGATCCATCAGCAAGAAGATATTTAATATACTTCTTTATATCAACATCTTTTTCCTCAGCATCAGTATATGCAGGTGGTTTGCCCATAACGTCACAATTAAAGCGGTGGATACGCTCGACTTCTCGCTCGAATTGTCCTCTTAACCCGAGATCATCGAGTGATAATTTATCAACTAACTCACGAAGTGATTGGATAAGGTATTCTTCACGAATATATCTGATCTTGCATGATGGGTCTTTAGAGCGTGTGCATCCATAATATACATATCGAGCAATAGAACCATCAGCTAACGCTTTGAACTTTTCTTCGGCTGTAACATTTCCACCACACAAACCACATTTCATTAATTTGGTATATGCAAAGTTTTTACGGTAAATATATTGCAATTTTTTCTTTGCATCAGTTTGTTCTCGCACCTGATCGTATAGTTCTTTTGTGATCAGTGGTGTGTGTATTCCTTTGTACCAATTACCACTATTTCTAGGGAACTCAAACTCTCCATAATAAAAAGGAGTGCATAAGATTTTTTGTATCGTACTCATGGCTAAGTGCTTGTTGTTTTTAGACCTGAAATCTAAGTCGTCACGAAGCCACCTTCTGATTCTTCTATGGCTCCATCCTTCAGATGCGAGTTGGAATATTTGTTTGACTATGTGTGCACGAATAGGATCAATAACAACATGACCCTCTTTGCCACGAGTCATGTTGTTCAAATATCCTGTTGGTGCAACTGTGGGCCATAATCCCATCTCAACCTTGGTACGAAGACCACGCTTCACATTTATACTTTTGTTGTCGTTCTCAAGTTTTGCTTGAGAACCGAGAATCATGAGTAAAAACTTTTCATTTGGTGAGTTACTAAACTTTTGATTATAAGTTCGTATCTCAACAAGTAAATGGCTGTCCATGAGATCAACCAATACGCCGAGGTCTCCAGCATTTCTGCTTAAACGATCTGGATTCCATGTAAGGATAGCATTAAACTTTCCGCTGCGTAGTTCTTCAATCATTTGATTAAAGACAGGTCGCTGACCTGAATTTTTTGCAGAATGAGCTTCTGTTCGCATTGCAACGACATAGAGATTATCTCTTTCTGCTATTTGCTTCATTTCCTTAAGCTGTGAATCAATAGACAAAGCTTGTCGTTCTTCGTCTTCCATTGATTTACGAGCGTAAAGACAGTACTTAATATCGGGAAGGGGTTTATTTGGTAAGGTCGCCTTTCCCTCAGACCTTTCATTTATATTATTCATACACTCAAACTCTCTAAAAAACGGGAGTAAGAGTCAAACAAAACACAATAAAAGTGCTATAATGCAAGTGTTTATGGCGAAATTTAATGTATATAAAATAAAAGCCGATCAAGATGCTAGTCTTTTAGAAAGGTTTGAAAAAGCTGGTCTTGAGAAACAAAAAACTCACAACATTGATGGGTATGATTTAACTTTTTATTTTTCTAAAAATCCTGATCAAGTCGATATATGGTGGATTTCCTTCTATAAAGATTTTCTTTCAGAGGAATACCATGATTTAAAGAACAGGATTTATTACGCAGTTTTGCATATTAAAAAGGGGGATGTAGTGTACGCTGTAAGTTTAAGTAAATCCCATTTTTATATTAAAGACTATTGTGATCAGGACTTTGGCTTAGACTTAGCAGAAAGAATAGCCAATGAGAAAGATGTAAAAATTAAAAATACCAAATTCTTTAAAAACAAAAGAAGCAAGGTAATCACCTCTTATCAAAATAACTCAACAATTGATTTTGAAAGTGGAGAATCAATGCATTTTCTTAAAGCTAGAAGTATTGATTCCGAAAAATGGGGTAAAACTGTAAATTTCGGTCAATCAGTGCTGTTTGTGCTAGATGCTGATTATACTCGAATTCCAAAATTGATTAATGACATAACAGAAGAGCTTAAAAAAGAACCAAGAATTACTTTACCAAAAGTAATTTTGATAACTGACGAAAAAAAGATTGCTAACTTAGACACAGCATTAATTAATGCGATTAAAGAAAAAGATGGCAATGGGTCAGTTGAAGAACAACAATTTACTCTTCAGGGGGTAGATTTTGTTTTTTCTGATGAATACGAATATAGCTTTTTCTTAAGTGGTAATTTTAAAGATAAATCAGAAAAAGGAATTCTAAGCATAGAAAGATTAAAACAATTCTTATCTGAGCGTTCTCTGGATATATCTAGTACCTTTAATGATTTAAAAGTTACCGTCCATAAGGATCACGGACGTGATCACTCTGAAAATTTTAAAAATTATTTAGAATATGTTAATGAAAAAGAAAAAATTTGCCTTATAGACGGTAAGTGGCATGAATTTAATCAGTCATACTTAACATATTTGAAAAGAGAGATTGACTCTATTACTTGTGATATTTCAATACATGAAGAAAAGATTCCAGTCGAATCAGATTATTTAGAACAAAAAAAGAAAGAAGGATATACTGTAATTCACACCAAACTAGAATCAGTCGATGGTAAATATTCAGTTGAAGCTGGCGATATGATTAAAGATGATGCGCTGTATGTAGTTAAAAAAGGTCAGCCAAAGCAGTTAAATTATGCAATTGACCAAGCAATAGCTTCTGTTGGATATCTGCAAGAAAATTCTAATACAGTTACTGTGGATGGATTAAGGCACTCTATAAAGAAAATAGTTTTAGTTCTACTAATCGATAAAAAGAAAGATCTAGGGCACTTGTTCGAATTAAATTCTTTGATATTTCATATGAAGATAATTGATTGGAATAGGACGACTAGAAATTCTTATTTTGAGCCGTCTGTGATAGTGGAGCAATATAAGGACTCAAATTAGTTAAATAAACAAAAAAGAACGATCGAGTCGTTCTTTTTTGTTTTAACCTTAGCTTTGTGGGTCACAGCCCGTACTCGAGCATGTGGGTCTCAAAACTAACAGGTTGTCAATGCGGA
>JBGAFY010000121.1:0-4455 GCA_044226975.1 Rhabdochlamydiaceae bacterium | reverse complement strand
GTTAGCGTATACTCTTCTGGTTACGAAGATTACAGATGTGGGCGCTTATTTTGTGGGAAGGCTATGGGGCAAACACAAGTTGGCTCCTTTGTTAAGCCCCAAAAAGACCGTCGAAGGTGCAATTGCAGGTTTTCTCTGTGCGATCATTGCCAGCTATGTCATGTATTTCCTCGGGCTAAAAGTTTCTAATGGCGCTTTTTCGTTAACGTGTCTAGAAGCGCTTGGTTTGGGCTGCAGCGTCGGCATTTTAGCTCAAATTAGCGATCTCTCTGAATCGCTTTTGAAAAGAGATGCTGTGGTTAAGGATAGTAATAAACTTCCAGGACTTGGTGGAATTTTGGACATGATCGACTCGCTCTTGTTGACCAGCCCCTTAATCTATCTATTTCTTAAAGCTAAACTATGATTATTACAATTGACGGACCGGCTGGTACTGGGAAATCAACGGTTGCACGCAAGGTTGCTCAGCGTCTTGGTTTTACTTTTTACGACACCGGAGCGATGTATCGCTCTATAGCGTGGTTGGCAATCCAATCCTTAAAAGATCCTCTTTCAGAAGAATCAATTATCCCTTTATTAAGTAATTTCCATTATGAAATTCGTCAAATTCATGATCAAGAGCGTTACTTTGTCAATAGTCATGACGTTACTGATGTAATTCGTTCTCCAGAAGTAACACGTCTTGTGTCACCTATTTCAGCTTATCCTTCAGTGCGAGAAGCTATGTGGAAAGTGCAAAGAGAATGTTCTCTTAAGGGTGATGCTGTGTTCGAGGGGCGTGACATGGGAACTGCGGTATTTCCCAGCGCTGAAAAGAAATTTTTTCTGACAGCGCGTCCAGAAATACGTGCTGAGAGAAGACGCAAAGAATACCTTGCAAAAGATCCAGCGTTAGCACAAAAATTTACACAGGAAGAAATGCTTGCAGAAATTCAAAAGCGAGACGCTGCAGATTCTAGTCGAAGCTTGGCGCCTTTGAAATGTCCATCAGATGCTGTTACAATCGATACCTCTGATCAAAGTATTGATGAAGTTGTAGAAAGAATTTGTCGTTGTGTCCAGAAAGATACCAGACACATGCATTGGTTCTATAAATTTATTTTGACGACTGTCCGATGGTTTTTCAAATTGGTGTATCGTCATAAAGTTTATGGGGTCGATAATTTAAAAGACGGAGCAGCGTTACTCTGTGCTAATCACACTTCTTTTTACGATCCGCCGATTGTAGCAATTTCGTCGCCTTATGAAGTGCATTTTCTTGCTCGCGAGTCTCTTTTTAAAGCATGGGGTTTTGGAGCATTAATTCGCACTTTAAACTCGCACCCAGTCAGCGGGGATGCTTCGGATATTGCAGTTATAAAAACAGTGATCTCATTGTTGAAGTCGGGCAAAAAGATTGTTTTATTTCCTGAAGGAGCTCGTTCAGATACAAATACTTTAGCAGAGATTCGTCCTGGAGTTGGTCTATTTGTTATGAAAGCCCATGCCCCTATTGTACCAATATATATTGCTGGAGCCTTTGGAATTTGGAATCGCTTGCGTAAATTACCAAAGCTCACTGGGCGGACTGCTTGCGTTTTTGGTACGCCGATCCGTTATGAAGAATTTGTAGAAATGGACAAAAGAGAAGCTCAGAAAAAAATTGCTGAGAGATTATATAACAGCATCAATGCTCTTCGAGCATGGTACGAGTCTGGTGCGAATGGAACCCCGCCATAAAATTAAGAGAAGAAGGTTTAACCACAGAGAAACGGAGAACACAGAGAAAGTTTTAACAACATGCCTTTCTCTGTGTTCTCCGTTTCTCTGGGGTAAATTCTTTTATTTTTTTAATTAAAATTGCATGCAACATAGCAAGTTTCCCGAAGAAAACCTGACTGCTACTTCAGTAGAAAGAGCAATATTAGAAAGACTCATAAATTGCTTGTCCATCGTGACATCTAATAGCTCCCATTTAAACCCTGTCGTTCGGACGTTCTCGACTTTATCGCTCAAAGGAATTAGTGAAATTGTTTGTCCGACATGGCATTTAAGACTAGCAGACCTTTCAAGACAGAATATCTGTTCTTTATCAGTTTCGTAAAACAATTTATTTGGAAACCTAGCGCATAAAAAGACGTTATATAGATTATGGTCCGATCTATTTCCTAGTCCGCCAAACACGTGTAATGACTTAGGGGAATGCATTAAAGAAATATCAATTGCGAGTTCTAAATCCGTTTTGTCTTTTTCACTGGGGAATATTTGCTGAGGGACGGAAGTCATTCGTTCGAGAATATCAGGGGGTGAAGAATCTAGGTCGCCTACTATTAGATCGGGGGTTATCCCGCATTCAAAAAGATGTTTTACGCCGCCATCAACTGCAATAATATATTTGCATGTGCTAATTCTTTTAATTAGAGCTGGGGATTTATGAAATTCTCCATTAGCTACTAATGCAATATGGTCAATATTCATTGAAAGTAATTTTTATAAAGAAAACATGCGGCCAAGATGACTCGAACATCCACCAAGTTGCCTTGACTAGAACCTGAATCTAGCGCGTCTGCCAATTCCGCCATGGCCGCAAGAGAAGGCATTATATAATGGCAGGGATTTGTTTGCAAAAATCATCAGCATCTTTAGAATTAGGCTAAAGAGGTGCTTGCAAATATCCCGCATTGACGATTTGTTGAGATTCAAATTTTGAGGTAATTTCACATACTCCTAAGAGTAGGCAATTTACTCAAAAATTCGAAGTGGTAAAAAGCGACAAAAACAGTCACCTGGATTTTTGAGAGTCCCTTTTAAATGTGTTGCAAATTGGGGGTATATGAAAGGAAGTGATCTGATTAAAAAATTAACGGAAGATTCTTTTGAGGCTGATGTTAGCAAGGGTGTGACCCTCGTCGATTTCTTTGCTGACTGGTGCGGACCTTGCAGAATGCTTGCTCCTGTTCTTGAAAAAGTAGCTTCAGAAGTTGAAGGAAGGGCAATAGTAGCTAAATTAGATATTGATCATGCTCAAAGGATTGCTTCTACGTTCCAAATTACCTCTGTACCTACTTTGATTCTTTTCAAAGATGGCAAAGAGGTTGGTAGATTAGTTGGTTTGCGTGATGCGCAAACAGTTAAAGACTTTGTCTTATCTGCGAATAATTAGGGTTTGTAAAGAAATAAATTCCCAATCTAAAACTGCGCGAAAGCTCTCAACAAATCGACGATCGCATCTCACCCAATATGTGTTCAATATGGGGTGATATGCGATCATCGATTTTTTGAGGCTTTGGCGTAGTTTTAGAGGCGGAAATTATTCCTTTACGGGCTCTTAGTCGATCCAGTGGAAGACATTACGGATGATAGACCAACGCTTTTCCTCTGTTTGGAGAGGATTGGTCTTTCCTAAAATCCATACATTATATTGCTCTTGCGTAAATCCTTCAGCTTTTTTCAAGCTGAGCCATTGATTTATATACGATTGGAATCTGTACGCATTAGGATTCATCGCATATCCTAATGTATCGATGCCAATAAGAGGAGCTGGAATAGCCAACCGATAGCTCGGATGGCACAAAATCCATGCTATTGCTTCTTGTTCTTCCCAAAGGAGAATTGTTTTTTTAGGCGCATTAGTAAAGTCATTGTAAGTATTCAATAATAGAACGGGGTTGTCTGGAAAGAGATATTTTGCCATTTGTTCATAAATTGAACCTTTCAACACTGCAATGTGATAGGTGCTATTCTCGCGAATGTTAGCAACAGATGAGATCTCTTCTTTCTTCTCATTTATATAGACAAATACGATCTTTGCTTCGATGTAGGGTTGGCAAAAAAGAATTTTTTTAAGGCGTTCTTCGTCAATTGAGATGGCAGACATTCCAATATCATATTTTCCCGAAGCTAAATCTTCTGAGATAGTGGCATAATTCAGGGGAACCAGTTCTAGGGAGCAATTAAGGTCTTCAGCTAATCGATATGCAAATGCCACATCGTACCCGACAATTTCACCAAAATTGTTGATGAAACAATAAGGCGTAACACCAGTGTTATAGCCCACCCGTAATATTTTTGAGCTAAGAATGCGCTCCATAGGATCTTCTTTAGACAAACTACTATTGGATGAAGATGAAGAGATGTTAACAGGTACTCCCGAGTAAAGATGTATATCGTAAATGCTTTTAGTTTTATTTTGGATTTGCGGAAGAGGGTTAAATAGCTTGATAGCTATGAAAACTAATATAACTGGAATTGCTGTTAGAGCAATATTCCCTATTGCTTTTCGCCAATGAAAATGGATTGCTTTGCGGCAAGCCAAGGTGATCAAAAGAGCAAGTGTTGCGATTTCAATTGCTGAGAGCATGGATTGAAACCCTGCTGTAAAAGGCAGAGTAATTAGATACATGTTCATTCCTTCCATCGGCAATGCTAAGGAGTCCAAATTAAACGTCAGGCTATTAATCCATGAGCCAAGTCCAA
>JBGAFY010000120.1:0-4479 GCA_044226975.1 Rhabdochlamydiaceae bacterium | reverse complement strand
GAGCCAGTTGATCTACGGCGTTTTCTTTCTCATGAAGAGCCTTTGGCTATTCATTTCGTCAGAAAACTTCTAGCTCATCTAGCTGCGCTGCGCGTTAAAAGCAATTTTGCAAAGTTTGCCCTGCTTTAGCAGGACAAATCCTTAAAAATTCATTTAATTTTAAAATTTCTCTGTGTTCTCTGTGCCTCTTGTTCACTCTGTGCTGATGTAATTCTCCTCTTATGGTATAATTTTCGTCTAAGAACCAATCTCAAAATTAAAATTAGATGAGTTTTAGAATGCGTTGGGCCCATTTTTTTGTTGCCGCCTTAGTTCTTGTTTTAGATCAGATATTAAAATTCTACATCCGTAGCAACATTCCTTATCTTGAGCTTTCTATTCCTTACCCTTATGGTGGCATCGCGGTGTTCCAGAACTTTTTTGGGATCGACTTCTCTATTAATCACGTCACCAATCAGGGTGCCGCATGGGGAATGTTTTCTTCCTTTCCGCATGCCCTTCTCATTTTACGGATATTTTTTGTCGCAGCACTGAGTGTGTATTGCGCAATGTCAAAAAAATTAATTCCTATCCAGCGCTATGCTTTCTCGCTGATCTGTGCCGGAGCCCTAGGCAATATTTTAGATTTTTGGACGAATGGGCGTGTTGTGGACATGTTCCTCTTTAAGTTTGGGACTTACATTTATCCTTTGTTCAACATCGCTGACTCAGCGATCTTTTGTGGTGTCGCTCTGTTAATGCTGGAATCTTTCTTTTTCAAGTCTGCTCAAAAAAGAGAGAGGGCGAATGTCTAAACTAATCTCGAGCCCCATGCGTGTCAGCTCGCTGCAACAAGAAGGGGAGCTTCAAGTTTCCCGCTGGCTGAAGCATCAGGTTTTGTTAGATGATGGGGAAATGGCAGATCTCTTACTGCACCTTGGTCCTTTATCAGCTTGTATTGTGAGTGAGCCGGTGTCTGCTCATGAGATGGTGATGGATGCACAAAATTTTTTGGAAAAATACAAAGAGTATAGCTCCCTTTTACAAGAGGGAAAAATTCCTGATCCTAGAGCCTTTAGAAAATATTTCTCAATGATCTGGACAAAGTCAACAGATGTCCTTTATGCAATGCCTGTTGCGGGTGACCGCTTTCTTGTTAAGGCAATTCGTCCTGTCGTCCAATTACAAATGCATCATTTTTACTATTCACGTGTTGACCGCAAATACCATTCCATGGCGCTTGGTCCCAATAGCATTAGTTGGGGGATTCAATTTTCTTATCCCCAACTGTATCAAGATCCGCGCGACCACAGTTACGCAAAAGTTGTAGACTCTGAAATGTTCCCTAATACGGGTTTGTTCCTTGCTTTAGCGAAATGGATGCGTGCACATACAGTTCCTGCATGTTTTGTGACAGATGATCAAAAGACTTTTGTGCCGATGCGTCTTGGGAAAAAATGCACAAGCTGGATCCATATACACCCTCAGTTGATCGCAAACAATATTAAAATCGATATAAAGAAAGAGAGGAAAGACGATGCGGATTGAAGTCCTCGCTATTGGTGGTGAAATTGTCAAAGGGATCGTCGTCAACTCAAATGCAGCCTTTATCAGCCGTTTTCTCACCTCAGAAGGATGGGATGTACATCAACACTCCGCTCTTCCTGACAATGCCAGCTTGCTAAAAGACTTTTTGCAAGATGCTTGGAAGCGCGCCGATTGCATCCTTATCACAGGTGGGCTTGGTCCTACGTGTGATGATCTGACCCGTAACGTGCTAGCCGAAATGTTTTCCTCAAAACTCATATTTAACGAAAAAATCGCCGAAGACCTGGAGCAACGATATGGGGCAAATTTAACCTCTTTGCAAGACCAGGCAACTGTTCCTGAGAAGGCCCAAGTTTTAATAAATCCTGTAGGGACAGCATCGGGATTGCTATTCGAAGAAGGCAGCAAATGTTTAATTGCCATGCCTGGCGTGCCATCGGAAATGGGTGTGATTTTTCAACAGAGCGTGTTGCCCTATTTGCGTACGAAATTTGCCCATGCATCTCGTAAAAAAGAACAGCAAGTCCATCTCTGTATGCTGAGTGAAAGCAATGTAGACCCTATTCTCAATGAGATCCAAAAGAATTTTCCTCAGGTTGACATAGGTATTTACACTTCGGATGGCCTGCTTTCTGTAATTTTCTCAGGAGAAAAATCATCTGATCTCAACTCAGCAGCAACAGCATTGACAAACGCATTTTCAACTCAAATCTATTCAAACACCTCTGTGCGGATCGAAGAAGAACTGCAACGGTTTTTCATAACTGAGAAATTGAAACTAGGAGTGGCTGAATCTTGTACTGGTGGAACTATTGCTTCTCGTCTAACGTCGCAACCTGGTTCTTCAGAATATTTTTTAGGATCTATTGTTAGCTATTCCAATGCTGTGAAAAGAGATGTCTTAAAAGTTCCTGAAGAAATTTTAGAACGCTGTGGAGCTGTAAGCCAAGAAACGGCAGAGGCAATGGCCTTAGGTGTCTTTAAAATTATGGATGCCGACTGGAGCCTTGCTGTGACAGGTATTGCTGGCCCTTCGGGAGGAACGGACGAAAAGCCCGTTGGCACAGTATGGATATCTCTTGCCAAACGCAATCACCCTCCAGAATCGCTGCATTTCAAATGGAGGGGAACACGTCAAAAAATTATCACCATTGTAACGAACTACGCTCTAAGCATTCTTTGGCGTCGTCTCATTAAAGGAGTCATCGGCCCATGACATACACGCTTGTCGATTCTGGTGACCAGAAGAAAATAGAGAACTTTGGCGGATATACTTTAGTTCGTCCCAGTGCCCAAGCTATTTGGCAACCTACTTTAAAAAAGGATATCTGGAGCAAAGCGCATGCTGAGTTCACAAGGGACGCTGGAAATCGTTGGAATATATTTAAAGAACTTCCGAAAGAATGGGAAGCCGTGATCGATGGGATTCGTTTCCGCATTGCTCCCACTGATTTTGGACACTTAGGTGTTTTCCCAGAACATAGTACATTGTGGCCTTGGCTAACTGCACGAGTTTCTGGTTTGTCATTTCAACCTAAGGTGTTGAACTTGTTCGCCTATTCTGGCGGCGCCACGATGGCGATGGCAAGAGCCGGTGCTGCCGTATGCCATGTCGATGCTTCTAAAGGGATGGTACAATGGGCAAGGGAAAATGCGCGTCTCAATAAATTAGAAAGCGCTCCTATTCGTTGGATTGTTGATGATGTGATTAAATTTTTAGCGCGTGAGGTCCGTAGAGGATCTCTTTATGAGGGGATTATTTTAGATCCGCCTAGCTTTGGCCGTGGCGCGAATGGAGAAGTATTCATCATCGAACGCGATCTACCAGAAATTCTGAAACTATGTGCACAACTTTTAAGCGATCGCGCGCAATTCCTCGTCTTGACTGCGCATACGCCTGGCGTTTCACCCTTAGTTTTGAGCCAATTGATGCAGCAGATATTGAAGGGGCGTCAAGGGGACCACAGTTCTGGTGAATTAGTGATCCCTTCTAAAACAATGCCTCTCCCTTCAGGATTTTACTCGAGGTGGCAACATGGCTGAAGAACTGATTTTGACCAGTACACAAAATCC
This sequence comes from Rhabdochlamydiaceae bacterium, assembly GCA_044226975.1. GTDB lineage: Bacteria > Chlamydiota > Chlamydiia > Chlamydiales > Rhabdochlamydiaceae > JBGAFT01. The sequence continues at coordinate 879 of JBGAFY010000120.1, read as the reverse complement.
TAAGATCAAAAGAATTCTCGCACTTAGAGATAAGCGAGATCGCGATGAGAGTGGATTATTTTTGATTGAAGGATATCGCGAAACGAGGCGTGCTGCTGATGCAGGCACGTTAATCGAAGAGCTCTTCATTTGTCCCGATCTTTTTTTGGGTGAAAATGAGCTTAAGTTGATCATGGACATCAGAAAAAGCGGCGGCAAGATTGTACATACTTCTGACAAAGTATTTCAGAAAATCTCTTATCGCGACCGTCCAGACGGCCTACTTGCAGTTGCGCGTCAAATGAGAAGGTCCCTACATGAATTGCCAAAGACTAAAAATCCTTTTTACTGCATTGCAGAAGCAATTGAAAAACCTGGTAACTTAGGAACGATTCTCCGCAGCGCTGATGCGGTCGGTGTTGATGGAGTCATCGTGTGCGACCGGTGTACTGATGTCTATAACCCGAATGTCGTCCGCGCAAGCGTAGGCACTTTATTTACGATCCCTGTTGTTGAGGCAGGTGGTGCAGAAACATTGCTTTGGTTGCGCGAAAGGGGAGTAAAAGTCCTTGCAGCAACTCCTCATGCTAAACAAGAATATAACGATGTGGACCTCACAGGCCCTATAGCGATTGTTGTGGGAGCAGAGCAAGTGGGCCTCTCTGATCCGTGGATGAGCACTGCAGATATCCAAGTGAAAATTCCGATGCTGGGCGTTGCGGACTCCTTGAACGTCGCAATGGCGACAACAATTCTGCTTTATGAAGTTTTACGGCAAAGGAGGAGAAGTGAACGCCCTCTTTTGTGACAACCATCTTCTTGTCATTGTCAAACCTGCAGGACTTCCAACTCAAGGAGAGCCTGGAGAACCATCGCTGCATGCGCAAGCCAAGGAATGGG
>JBGAFY010000119.1:0-4532 GCA_044226975.1 Rhabdochlamydiaceae bacterium | reverse complement strand
TGTCGATGGACAACTCGCTGATGCAGAGCTGTACAACCAAGTGATCATCCGCAACAAAGATGGCGCGATTGTGAGGGTCCGAGACGTAGGCCATGCAGAGAATAGCATCCAAGACGATAAGTTTTTTCTCGAATATGTCTCAGGGAGCATCAAAGAGACCGCCTGCGTGATAGCAGTGGTGAAACGCCCTGAGGCCAATACAGTTGCAGTCATCGACGCCATCCACAAGATCTTGCCAAGGATTCAAGGTGAACTGCCAGGTTCGATCCGCTTTTGGAAATTCTACGACCAATCCGTCTTTATCGAAGAATCTCTTCATGATGTCGAATTTACACTTTTAGTTGCTGTCTTTCTTGTCATTCTCGTTGTCTTTCTATACTTGGGCAAATTCGTCGATTCTATTGTCCCTATGGTGGCAATCCCCATTTCCATTCTTGGGACCTTTATTACCCTTTCCATCTTTGGTTTTAACCTCGACATCCTCTCACTACTTGCCATCACACTTTCTATTGGGTTCCTCGTCGACGATGCGATTGTGATGTTAGAGAACATCGCTCGCCATGTCGAAATGGGCAAGACACCATGGCAAGCCGCTTTAGATGGCGCTAAGCAGATCTGTTTCACGATCATTTCAATGACCCTCTCATTGATTGCAATATTCATTCCCATGCTCTTCATGGGAGGGATCATGGGAAGGATCTTCCACGAGTTCGCCGTCACCATCGTCAGCGCTGTCCTTATTTCTGGATTCGTTTCTTTAACAGTGACTCCGATGCTCTGCAGCCGCTTGATCAAACCCCATGGCACTTATGAAAAAACATCCATTGAGAAGTTCTCAGAAAAGTTCAATGCCAAACTTGTTAGCATTTATCAAAAACGTCTTGATTGGGCATTAAATAATCGGAAGATCATCTTATTGGGCGGAGTATTAAGCGTCGTTTTATCAGGAGTGTTATTCTATTCTATTTCCAAAGAGTTTCTCCCCCCCGATGACATTGGCTTTATCCGTACAGTGACGCAAGGTGACGATAGCGCCTCCCCTTATCTGATCAACCGCTACCATGACATGATCATCCCTCAGCTGCAGCGCAACCCCGCATTCCAAGACTTTATTTCCGTTATCGGATATCCATCTGGCAACCAAGGAGAGTTTTTCTTCACACTCAAACCCTGGGGACAGCGCCCTCCGATGCAAGAGGTCATCAATGAAATTCAATCGAAATATAATCAAATTCCCGGCTTTCAAGTCTTTTCAAAAGGGTTGCCCCTCATCAACCTCGATGTCGGAACAAATACCAGCACAGGCAATTATCAGTACGTACTGCAGAGCTTAAAGTCAGAGGAGCTCTATAAATACGGAGAAAAATTCTATCAGGAAATGCAAAAACTGCCTGGCTTTACTCAAGCTTATAGCGATTTAAAGATCAAGCAACCTCAGCTCAAGCTTCACATCTTGCGCGACAGGGCTTCCGTATTAAACGTCTCTGCAGACGCAATAGAAACAGCACTTGGCTTTGCTTTCGCAGAAGGCAACCTCTCGCCAATCAACGAACCTGAGAACCAATATTATGTGATCTTAGAGCTCATGAACAAGTTCGCCGATTTTCCAGATCGCCTTTCTCAGCTCTACGTCCGTTCTGACACACAAAACCTCGTCCCATTAAGCCAAATCGTTGAAGCAACACAAACCGTGGGCCCTTTGAGCGTCAACCGTCTCAATGGAACTCCTTCCGTGACCATTTCATTTAATCTTGAAGGAGTTCCTTTGAGCACAGGGCTAAAACGACTCGATGCCCTCGCCAAAGAGGTCCTTCCTCCGACAGTCACTGGACAAGTACAAGGGGCAGCAAGTATTTTTAAGGAATCATTTGCAACACTGGGATTATTGTTCATCGTAACCCTGTTTATCATTTACGTGATCTTAGGGATCCTCTATGAAAACTTCTTCCATCCTCTCACAGTGATGTCAACTCTCCCTCCTGCTGCAATTGGAGGACTGCTCACCCTTTACATCTTCCATGAATCCCTATCTTTGTATGGGTTTGTCGGACTCATCTTGCTGCTCGGAATTGTGATGAAAAACGGAATCATCCTTATCGACTTTGCCAATGAGGCGATATTAAATGAAAAAAAGGGCGTTGTAGAAGCGATCCGATCAGCCTGTTTGGTCCGTTTTCGTCCCATTTTAATGACAACCTGTTCCGCCCTCATGGGTGCGATTCCCATCGCCCTTGGAATGGGTGGAATGACAGCCATGAGCCGCCGCACTTTGGGGATGGTGATCGTGGGAGGCTTGATCATCTCGCAAATCCTCACACTCTTTCTCACCCCAGTCTTATTTATCTTCCTTGAAGAGTTTAGAGAATGGATTGAGCGCAAAAGAGAAAAGAAAACAGTAAAAATTTAATGAGGCATGATACGAAATTTTTCCATTCCAGCGTCGATTAACTCATCGAGCGTTTTACTTATGGATTTATGCATCTCTTTAGCGATCTTTGCTACGTGATAATGACGCTCACTTGTTGTTCTATAGGCAATATTGCCTTTGAACTCATCTTTCTTTAAAGGCTCAGGAACAGACTCATTATTTTTAAGATAAAGTTTAATCGCAGCACGAATTGCTTCTTTAATCTCTTTTAATCCTTCCTCAATAGTTTCTGCATCTGTACATACGCCTGGTAATTCGTTAACACGAATAATATAATAATCTTTACCCTTAAAGGAATCTTGTTCAATGGTGTAAGACCATTTTAATTTCATGTAATAATTAACATCTTTTTTAATAGCCATGATCTCTTAAAACCTCTTTTAAATACCGGATCTGATTTGGGTTTGATATCATTTATGATATCAAATTGTTAAGGCTGCTGAAAAATAAGGGCGGCGCAAAGCGCACGCACTCCAACGGCGCTTCGCGCAAAGAAACTTTGTGTTCCAAACGACGAAAAATTTTAGTGAGGCAGATTCTTATTGCACTCAAGATAAATGACTCATTTTTTCCAGAGAAAATGACACCGATAAAAAATTAAATTACAAAATTCTAAAGATAAAATATTCTTGTTCTACTCTAAGTTTTGACATATGTCAAAAAAACTGGTAGCATAAGGTTTAACAATGCCTGACTGGACTGTAACTTTTTCTCGAGAAGCAAAAAAGCAATATGAAAAATTAAAGATCAGCGGGTCAAAAAAACCTTCTGTGATTGATGCGATAGACTTTTTAGCTATTGAGCTGCAAAAAAGAGGGCCTATATTACACGATTGGCCTCACTACGGACGCTTAGAGAAAGGCTTATATCATTGCCATCTTCGCCGAGGACGCCCTACATATGTGGCATGTTGGAAAGTGATTGAAAAAGAGAAAAAACAAGTTGAGGTGTATTATGTCGGGACGCATGAAGCAGCGCCTTATTAATCATGAACCGACTTATAAAATAGTCATTGAATCTCCAAGCAAAAAGAAAAAACTCTTGTTTTTGCCAGAAAAACATTTGGAAAAGCTCGAAGCCTTTTTGGAAAAATATGGAAGTTCTGACGCAATTTTATGGGAAAAATTAGCATCAGGACGAATTGCAAAATATAAAAAACTTGGACTAGTGTTAAGGGGCGCACGCTATAGAGAAGGGTTATCACAAAAGGAACTTGCTAAACTAACTGGCATTAGCCAGGAAAATATTTCTAAGATGGAAAATGGGATAAGGCCTGTTGGAAAAAAAATTGCAACCAAGCTTGCTCTTGCTCTTAAAATTAGTTCCAAGGTTCTTACTGATTAGCATTGAAAAAAATCTCCTGTTGATCGGCTTTTCCTTATGGACGGGGATGGAATGCGGTAAATGCTTCGCTTAAATGCTGGCTTGAGACATGCGTATAACGGTCCGTCGTCGCAATGCTCGCATGACCGAGCAGCTCTTGAATCACTCTCAGGTCAGCTCCATTTTCTAAAAGATGTGTCGCAAAACTATGCCTCAAGGTGTGCGGAGAAATTGTCTTTGAGATCCCAGCTGCTTTTGCATACATCTTGATCCGCCGCCAGATTTCGATCCGCCCCACTCTTTTCCCTCGCGTATTTAAAAATAACGCCGGGTCCGGATTATCTCTGCGATGGTTCACCAAATAATAATCAATTGCCTCAACAGCAACCTTTGCAATTGGAAGAACCCTTTCCTTCCCCCCTTTCCCCTTTACCCGCACCGTATTGTCATCCACATCGGTAACGTTTAAAGAGCAGGCTTCGGAAACCCTCAGCCCACAGGCATAGATCAACTCAAAAATCGCCCGGTCCCTTGAACCAAGAGGGTCATCTAATTGCGGTACAGCTAAGATCTTCTCAACTTCTGCGATACTTAAAACCTCTGGGATCAATTTCCAAAGCTTGGGGCTATCGAGATGTTCTGCAGCATTTTTTGCGATGAGGTTATCTCTTAGCAAAAAACGGAAGAACACTTTCACAGCTACAAGACAGCGGCACATCGAGCTCGAAGCGTAGCCTTGGTTTTTCAAACTACTTAGGAATTGGATGAGGATCTCTTCGTC
>JBGAFY010000118.1:0-4544 GCA_044226975.1 Rhabdochlamydiaceae bacterium | reverse complement strand
GATTTAAATAAAAAGAAAAATGATCTCCTTTTGATGATGCAAAGCATTCAAAAATCACTGAGTGAAATTGAAACGGAGGAAAAATCGATCAAATCTCAAATTTCTGAAATGGAAGATTCCGAAAATCAAAAATCGCAAATGCAAATGACAACGCAAGCTTCAAGCGTTAGCAACTTTGTCCCATCGTCCATACATTCAATGGAATCACCAAATTTATCCGCGGAAATCACAGCGGTTACCGAAGTTGCATATCCTATACTATTAATTAACACGGCTCAAATTATTACATCGAAAGACAACAGTGGCGATCGCGAACACTATAGTGTTTCATTAATCGCTAATGAGAATGAAAAAATTGAAATCGCCAAGTGGCCTGTTGATGTCAAAAAATATGGAGAGATAAAACAAATAACAATTTTTGATGGAAAAAATGAAACAGCTTTGAAAGTTGACACCCCGCAAATTAAGAGATTGATTACGTATCTCTCAACTGACTTTGATACATTTAGAAAAGAACTTAACAAAGAGAGTGTAGACAGGAATGGTTCTTACCCTAATAAACGTCAAGGATTTGACTGCCAACGCTTTTCTTATTACTTACAGCATGGAACCGAGGGCACCTATAGTCTTAGATGGGGTTCAAAAACGCAAAAAAACTATAGATATGAGATTGCAAACCACGTTCCTTGCCTAGCTTATTCAATAAAAGCTCAGACAGCTGATTTTGGTACAAATGGAAAATATAGTGGAGAAGATCTAAGTATCCACCACTTTGTGTGTTTGTCTAAGGACGTGTACATTTCTAAATATGGCTCGACTGATGTTCTCTTCACTTCTTACAAACACATTCTTGATGCGTATTTTCCTGAAAAATTCGTTACTGGCAACGCATACAACGAATGGTAAGTCGAATGATCAGCCTCCACCAACCACGATCATCCGATCTTCTTGGAATTTATGGAGCTCAGCAAAGAATTTCGGATCGACAGAAAATAATGAGGCAAGAACTTCCTTAGAGTAAGCGCTCAACGCACCTGAGAGACCAATGTCATCAGGTGCGGCATTATTGAAATATACCGCCATATGCAGCTCTGATGTCCCAATATTTTCGATGTGATGGAAATAACCTGCCGGAATAATGCTCCCTTGCCCAGGGAGCAGATCAAATGTATCTTTGTTACCTCCAGGGCTAAAAACAGTCAAGCGCGCTTTCCCCTCAATGACATAATTCAGCTCAGAGGCATCGGGATGCCAATGCGGTTCCCGCACGCCATTCTTTGCAATGCGCAGACTAAATAGTGCTAGATGCTCTAAGGCTGGGAAACTTTTGTTATTGGCGATCCGAGCGGATCCTCCCTTGCTTTCAATTTGAGGATTGATCCTCTCAATATTAAATTTGTTAGGGTTTGGTTTCGATGCAAATGACGGATTTGCAAGCGTTTTTCGTTTTGAAATGAACACGTCTTTAGGGCGTTTTGTGATCTTGGCAAAGCCGTCTTTTCCCGAACCAAATGTCGAAGCTAGCACATGGGCCGTCATGGATCCGACCGATTCTGATAAGTCTAAGTCTTCAGGTTTTCCATTGTCATATGCTAAAATGAACTGGCTTTGCCCTTGATGGATGTTTTCGATGTGATGGATGTAGCCTTTTGGAATATACATCACTTCTCCAGCGCTTAAAGTAAAAGTGTCGTGCATGTTCCCTGGGCTAAAAAGGGTAACGAGCGCTTTTCCCTCAACGCAATAAGTCATTTCATCGGCATTGGGATGCCAATGAGGCTCTCTTAATCCCCCTTTCTTTAATGTGATCGTTGCAAGGGCCATATGGCGCAGAAGCGGATTTGTATGCAAAGTGACCATCCGTCGATTGCCTCCCGGGCAATCTCGTTTTATCTTGCTCTTGCTCACATCAAACTTGTGCTTTGAAGCCATGAAAAACCTATAAGTCTTTTTATCTTGATAGATTTTTAGATATAGAAAATTCTTATTAAAAACTAAGACGATTTTCAAAGATAGGTAATCATTTTTAAGATGTGCTGATGCAGATAGCGCCAGACTTCTTGTGATAAAACACGCTGTGAAGAAACAAGGTCATCGCCGCTTTGTGCGTGAAGGCGCCATGATTTCATTCTCTCTACTGCAGCTTTCACAGGTTCAATGCAAATGGGAAAGGCGAGCTCTTGTTCAATCTCCATTTCATATAAGATCGCTTTACCGCCGCTCTCAGCTCCCAACATAAGCGAAAACTCTGCGCAACGCTCTAAACTATTTTTAAGAATTGCTAGAGATTCGGATACCGTTTTTTGAGTCGCATTGTCCAACGCGGAATCGACAAACAGGGCATGCACAAAAGCACTGATGTCAAAAGAGCTATTAAGATCGTCTTGGACAATCTGCTTAAGAGATTTGTAGGCAATAGAGCTAAAACCAATTCCCCCTTCTGTAGCATTAATGAAGGTCGTGTGTGCTCGCTCTTGGGAAAACTTGCTCATGCTCGCAGATTCCATGATCCATTTAACAAGAGTCCATACCGGATTTCCTGTACGATCATTGCGCATCACTAAAGCTTCTGATGCTTTGTGGCTATGGAATTTTTTTACATCGATCGAAGCGTCCTGAAGCACTCCTTCAGCATAGCGCTTATTTCCCGTATACGCGAGATCAACACCTGTTAAAATAATCGGGTCGCATCCGAGCGCCGAAGCTAAAGCTAAGGCCAATGTTGTGACTGTCATCGCTTCTCGATCAAGCTCAGGTCCGATCGGAGGATTTTGTAGATCTAGCTGCACTTCCAGCCATTGCTCTAAATCTCCACCTGTTTGAGAGCGCAGATATCCTAGAGGGCCATTCAAAGTGAGAAATACATCTGATTGTAATCTGCTGCTAAAGACAAAAGGTGTTGCAAAAGCATTATGCGCTTTAAAACGGAGATATTCTTCTGGGTTAGGATCTAGAGCCATAGCGATATGAGGTTCTACCCCTTGCGTAGTCATGGCAGCAACGGTTGACCCTCCAGCAATGATTAGTGCTTTGTCTTTTAGATCTTTCAAATAGGGAAGTGATTCTTTCAATGAGGGGCCAGCGCCGCAAATAATTGCTGGGCAACCGCGAAACTTTCCTGCCCAAGCGTTGACAAGGGAACATTCCTGCAAACGGCGGAAATTAGAAATTAAATTGGCGGCGAGCTTTTCACTGTGCAAGGCTTCGCACATCAACGCATTAAAAGACGTTGCATTTCGGAGTAAGCGCAAGCGCAGCACAACGCACTTTCTCTTCCAGAGTCTGTAATAGGATTCCAGAAATGCCATTTCGATCCTCTCAGTGGGGAATCTGAGAGGGATCTCATCTAAAATATTCCGCCAATCACTGCGATCCAATGCAACTTTGAGATGCACTTGGGGATCTTGAAAAAGATCTTCTGCATCTTGTGACTTTGCCAAAAGTTCCAGCACAGCTAAATCTTGTTCGACAAAGATCAGCACACGCTCTGGTCTTGCATGCAGCCACGTGCGCAGTGTGCGATAAGCATGGCCCATGCCCAATCCAAAAACAACGAGAACATCAATATTTTCTAAAGGAAGGGGCGCACTGAAGGCAGCCATTTCTTCAGCTATGCCTTCAGGGCGATGTAAATAAAAAGTCGCTTTTTTTTCATTCCGCAGGGCATTGGCGGAAAGGTCTGAGGAAATATAGCGTGTAAAAGAAACAGAAGTAGAGTCGGAAAGCATGAGCGCAATTTCTGGATAACGATCAAAAAGCGTTGAGGGAGAGTCTAAGGAAAACACAATTTCGCTCCATCCCAATGCCCTTTTCTTTCTAGGTATTCTTTTTGATCTTCATTCCAGGTCTTCTCGAGGTAACTGCCATCTGCAGAATACACCGCTTCAAAGAGGATTTTGCCGCTTTCATCGTAGTTGCGGCGGTCTGTTTTTTTAGGAGTATGATACGTGGTCTCTTCACGCACCATTCCATTTTTATAACGTCTTGTGTGCGTGCCGATTGGTTCTCCTTCAGAAAATTCTCCTTCATCGACGAGGACACCCTGCTCATTCCAAATCTGGTCCCAACCATGGCGTCTGTGGTCCTTGAAGCTCACAACTCTTTTAGGAGAGCCATCAGGCCAAAATAGCTCGACGTCCCCTTGGAGCTTCCCATCGCGATATTCCATCGCGGTTTTCTCCATGCCACTTTCATAAAGATATTCCTGCTTGCCTTCAAGAATTCCATCGCGGAAGCGCTGGATGGATGCCAGAGCACCGGATGCATAATATTGTTTAAAGATCCCTTCTCGTTTGCCAAAGTTAAACCACGACTCGGAGAGAAGTTGGTTGTTTCGAGCAAAGAATCTTGAGGGACCGTGCAAACGATTCGTATGATAAAACATCACCGAGAGCAGTTCACCCGAAGGATAATAAAGACGATGCTCGCCATGCAGCACGTCCCCTTTTTTAAGAAAAACTTTTTCTAGGGCACCATCTGGTAATTTTTCAATATGGACGTTCTCGCCTGTCGCTGTTTTTTTCACATGGACAAAATCTTCTGGC
>JBGAFY010000117.1:0-4552 GCA_044226975.1 Rhabdochlamydiaceae bacterium | reverse complement strand
CTGTAATGTAAGCGTGATGCCACTGGCCAGTCCGATATTGCCGCCCGCTGTTAGGGCGTTTGTCAAACTTGGGATTGTGCTGCCGAGTCCCCCTACAATTCCAATCCCCATGCACACAAGGCTGATTGCTGCTGGGATGAGCGTGGCGACTTTGCGTCTGAGGTCTTCATTTTCATGAACGAGCTTAGTGGCGACCCAGTCCCAGAGACCAGCTTCAGTAAATGCTAAGTTTGCCAATGTCGTAATCCCAGAGGCGATCATCGCACCTCCGATCAATGCTCCGCCGCCCGTGCTGACGAGTGCCATACCGAGCACAGTCGATATCGCAGCGAGGAGAAATGCGCCGGCTTTTTTTAAATATTCCCAGGCGTTGCTATTCTGAGTGCGTTCTGCTGACTCTTTTAGTTTTAAGCTATTTTCCTCAGAGACCTTTTTCAATTTTAGCTCGACATTTTCGATGTCCTCGATATGCATTTCCCGCCATTTAGCACCTGAAGAATACATCCGGTCGAGCGAATCGAGTATTTTTCTCTCTAAACAATGAGGCTGTGGGCTTGCTAATTTGGGCTTGCTAGGAGTGTAAGAAGGAATATTAAGCTGGGCATTAGCAAGAGTGTCAAAAGAATAAGAAGGATCTTCGGTAACCGAATATTTAATAGGTTTTGAAGACTCAGAAGGGAGAACGCTGGCTGCAAGAAGGGAGCCTACACTTGGGCTGTGAGTCGGATGAGGCATTCAATCTTTCCTTGTAGTTCTGTATCGTTTTTACTATTGCAACGACTTGCTTCTATTAAGGCTTTGCTAGCTTCGCTTTTATTGCCTAAAGAGAGCAAGCACTCAGCTGCATGAAAATGGGGCCAAGGATCTTCTTCAGCAATGATGGCGCTCAAGCTCCAGGCGTGGAGCGCATCTTCATATTTTCCTTCCATTTGTCGTGCAGAGGCTAGCCCTCTCCAATATTTTTCTGAATAGGGGTCGCATAGGACGAGGTGAGTGAAAAAATCTGCTGCAGCAGGATATTCTCCATTTTCATAATGAGAAAACGCTGAAGTATAGATCGCTTCTTGTTCGTCCTTGTCCACAACGTTACCGCCTTTGATTTTGGACGTAGTGTTCCATTTCTTGGCGGTACATTTTTGTGATCTCGCCGACAATTTCTTCGATGCGGTTGCGCTCTTGGAACAATTGGGTCATCATCATCATCGGCAGGTTCAAACGGCTGGTGAATTGGCTCGCATGGGTCCTTAAATTTTCGAGATAGCTCTCAACTTGCTCTTTTTTAAAGCTGTATAAATTGCCATCGATGCTCTGTGGAGCAATCTCGCGCACTTTGTCGATAATTTTGCGCTTTTCAGGGTCTTTAGTGTAGTCGATTTTAGCGAGCTGTTCTTTATCTTTGTTGAGCATGGAGATCGCATCTTTCAAAATGTCTAGCTTTTCCATCAGACGATCATTTTCTTCGGTGTGTTCAAAGATTTTCTCATCGTAACGGGTCCAAGCAGTTTCCCCTAGTTGCAAAAATTCAATCCCACTGTATCCAATATTATCTGCTGATCTCATAAAGTTGCCTCAACTTGTGCACATTCAGATTACAACAAGAGAACTAATGCATGAAACTAAAATAAATTCTATCATTCTCCTTTTTCAGCTGTTCTTGTTATCTTAATGATATCTTAATAAAAAGGCGGTCTCTATGGCGACTACAAAAGGGATTGATTGGATTACAAAAGATCTTTGGCAAATGATATTTGCATATGTTCCAGTGCCGCAAAGGATCGCAATCGAATGTGTCTGTAAAAAATGGAGAGAAGCATTAGATGAAAAATATTGGAAAGTGCAAGCGTCCTTAGAGTTCCCTCAAATGGTCGCTTCGTTTCCAGCAGTTTCAGTTCCTCAGAATGATTTTTACAAGCGGCTAATGTACTCTTATTTCTCGAATCCGACCGATTCCAACTTACTTAAGGGCAATGTCAATATAACTATCCAATCACTTCCCCTGTTTCCCTTGATATTTATCCCATGTGGTAACAAAGGAATATTTTTTGGAGAACGGAAATGTGGACCTCAAGATAACGCGCCCACTCTGCGGATCCATGACATGGATACAAATGCAAGTTTGTCGGTGATTGATGGAGTCGAATCTTCTCCAAGTCCAGAAGCAAACAAGACCTTACTGACTTTTTTAGATGGCGATGGAGTTCAATTGTATGATTTTAATACCGAATTTCAAGCCACATTATGCAAAAAAAATGAAAATGAAAGAATACTTGCTTTACAACTTTCAGCAAATAACGATCATTTTCTTTTAAAATCTAACAAAGACTCTCAGTGTCTCATTTTGGAAAAGAGAGTACTATCTGATTCCCAAGTTAAGTGTGTTACTATAGAGATCGATACAGATTCTGACTACACTGATTGCGCCATGAATGAAAGCAATTTTGTAATTACATTTGACAATGGAAAAATTTTCATCGTGAATCCGAATACTCTAGAAATTAGGTTATTTACTACGCCATTCGATTCTATTAAATTGGTCCACCTTTCGCGAAACTATGCTTTCTTATTAGATGCCTCATACCAAAAAGTGTGTATATTCAATCTTAAGACCAAAATGTGTTACCTGTGGGATATGGCGTTTAAACAAAAGACGCATGAGGTTGTCTCCATTACAAAAGATAACTTTGCATCGGTTGGAAACGTTCTTTTTTATTTTGGCAGCGATCATATCTTACAGGCTTTCGATCTAGCGAATAATTTAAAGGTACCAATTAAGGAAGAGATCAAAGTCTTCCTTATTACAGCACAAGGATCACGGCTTTATTGTTTAAAGGCTGATCAGTCTATGGTCATTTGGGATTTGAACACAAGCGCTCAGCAAAAGTATGTGCCACTCTTTGAGAAGGAACGATTAGAAAATTACCAGGGCGTGCGGTCTGTTCGAGAAGCCTCTTCTAATTCTAAATTAATGAACATTGGCGTTTTTTCTTTTTTCATTAAAAGTATTAATACAGGAAGCGGTTTAAAAGAGTGTTTGAATTTACTAGTTAATGCTTTAGATGAAAAAACTTTAAACGTTTTTAGCGATATCATTTTCGAAGAAAAAGATAGCTATATTAAGGAACTGGGTATCGATTTTCAGAACATATATGATGTTCCTGAGTTTTTATCGCTTGAAGCATGGACTGATTGCGCACAAAAGACTATTGTACGGTTGAATGAATTACCCAAGAAGTCTGCCAGAAGAGAGTTATTTGTCACCCCAGAAATGCTAACTCATTTATCCGATGAAGAAAAAATAAATAAGGCTGTTAATTACTTTTCTTTGCAAAATGGGTTGACTGCATGTACTTATTTTAATGCTATCTCATTAGAAGTTCAGCAAGCGATTTTTGACATCTTGCTGCAAAACAATTTTGAAGTTTTTGTAAAAGCAAATAAATTTGAAGACCATTGTGCACGTAAGGCCTTTTTCTCAGAAGAAGGGTATGAGGGGCTGATCTCTGATGAAGAGCGCATCATGGCAATAACTGCCTATTTAAGCTCTCTTGGCCCAGTAAAACCCGGCAAAGAAGAGATGAAATAAGAGAATTACATCAGCGCAGAGGAATATGGAGGCGCAGAGAACGCAGAGTAAGAATGTTGTCAAGGCGTATATGCCTTGCAAAGAGAATCTTTTTCTTTCTCTGTGTTCTCTGTGTTCTCTGTGTTCTCTGTGCCTCCATCTTCCCTCTGTGCTGATGAAATTTTCAATGTTTTTCCTTACCTAAGCTGAGATCTAGTAGTTTCTGTTCCACTTGAGGGAGAACTTGCCTTCTTCCTCAATTTGGGTCTCGGCCTGGAAGATAAATCCTTTTGCCAGCTCCACTTCCACTATCACTCGACTTGCACCTGATCCTTGGGAAAGGGTGATCATCACTCCACGCATCAGGTATTTTCCAATCTGGACTGAAAGATCGTCCAAGCCGCCTGGCCCTGCAATGATGCTAAGGCGGTCTACGCCAATGCTCTTGCGGATCTGCTCAAGCATGCCAGGACCAGCACCGCCTGAGAGGTTTACAATGGTCTGTGCGATCTGCAAGGCTTGGAGTGGGTTGATATCGGAAAGGTCTTTATTAAATAAGATATAAGCCAAGATCGTGCTTGTTGGCTGCGGCGGAGAAGATTGGAATGTGAGTGTCGGAGATTCGAGCGGGCCCCGCAGAATTGCTGTGACGGTAAGCTCTGGAAGGTTTAGCAGACCGGTAATTGACAAGAAGGAGGATTGTTTAGCTTTATCTGAAAATGTGATCTCGCCATGGGTCAATTCAAAAGTTTTTCCTGAGAAAGAAAAGCTCCCTTTTTTCAAGTTCAGTTTGCCATCGAGGAGGAGGTTCGCGTTGGTTCCAGTTGCGTGAACGGTTCCTTCCCACTTGGATTCTAATCCTTTTCCTTTGACGTTGACGTCACCGGACGCATCGAGGTTCAAGTCTAAATTAAGTGGAAAAATTTTTGGCTGTCCATGCGACATGAACTTTAAATGTCCTGGCTGGTGGATGAAATGGAAAGGAATGAC
>JBGAFY010000116.1:0-4558 GCA_044226975.1 Rhabdochlamydiaceae bacterium | reverse complement strand
CACAATTTTAGCCTTGCCAATTGGAACGAGGTATTCTTCAGTCGGGATTTCCATCTTATCATTATACGAAAGCTCGCATTCTAGGAACAAGACTGGGTTATTGTTGCGAATAGCCGATTTAAGCAGTCCTTTGGCATCATAGGCATTGTTGGGAGCAATGATGATGAGTCCAGGTAAATTTCCGTAAAGAGCTTCCACACAATGAGAGTGTTGGGAAGATACTTGAGCTGCTGCACCATTGGGCCCACGGAACACAATCGGTACTTTGTAGCGATTCCCTGACATGTAGTGCATCTTAATAGCATTAGAAATAATCTGGTCGCATCCAACGAATGAAAAATTAAAGCTCATAAACTCAACAACAGGTCGCAAGCCGGTCATAGCAGCACCAACTGCAAGACCCGCAAATCCAAGTTCTGCGATCGGAGTGTCAACGACACGCTTTGGTCCCCATTTATTGAGCATCCCTTTGGTGACCTTGTAGGCTCCGTTATATTCGGCGACCTCTTCACCAATGATAAAAACAGTGGGATCGCGCGCCATCTCTTCATCTAGAGCTTGACGGATTGCCTCGCGCATTTCTATTAATTGCATTGCCATTTATTTTACCTCAGGGTGCCAGGACATCGTCGCCAAGCGTGATTGGATCGGGCCAAGGACTTTCATCAGCGAACTTCATCGCAGCCATCACGATTTCTTTTTGGCTCTTGTCCATAGCATGATATTCTTCTTCAGTAATCATTCCATTTGCTTCAAGAGCTTTTAACATAATCAACAAAGGATCTCGTTCCATACAATTTTGAAGTTGTTCTTTAGAACGGTACAGCGCGGGATCGGAGATTGAATGCCCACGGAATCTCTCTGTAATGACTTCAACTAATACTGGGCGTGAGGTTCTCAAGACTTCTTGAAAGATCTGTTCAAATCCAGCATAGCAGTTAAAAAAGTCCATCCCGTCAAGTGTATATGAACTCATGCCATATGCTGGAGCTTGTGATTCTGCAATAGGCTCTTTGCATATCGCCCGAGAAACTGCGGTTCCCATTCCCCACTGATTATTTTCAATCACATAAATACAAGGTAGGTCCCAAAGTGATGCAATATTGAGCGATTCATGGAAAGAACCTTGAGCCACTGCACCA
Source organism: Rhabdochlamydiaceae bacterium (assembly GCA_044226975.1). Classification (GTDB taxonomy): domain Bacteria; phylum Chlamydiota; class Chlamydiia; order Chlamydiales; family Rhabdochlamydiaceae; genus JBGAFT01. The sequence continues at coordinate 3,416 of JBGAFY010000116.1, read as the reverse complement.
TCGCCTAAAAAACAAACAGAAACACCTTTTTTATCGAGATATTTTAAGGAAAACCCAGCACCGGTTGCAATGGGAATCTGCCCCCCTACGATGCCATGACCTCCTAATAGACGATCAGTAAAGAAGTGCATAGAGCCACCCCTTCCTTTGGCATTTCCTGTAATTTTTCCGTAAAGCTCGGCCATGAGCTCATTGGGAGTAGCGTTTAATAACAAGGCGAGGGCGTGACAACGATATGTCGTTGTCCACCACTGGTCTGTTCCCATGACTCCAACTGCTGCAGTTTGGACAGCTTCTTGCCCCATGTAGGAATGGAAAAAGCCTCCTATGAGCCCCTGCTGGTAGGCCGATTCCGCTCTAATTTCAAAATTGCGGATCAAAAGCATCTGTCTTAAGTAATCGAGTAAGCGATCTTTGCCTAAGGCAGCAATTACTTTAGCAGAGTCGCTGGGAAAAAAATGGTACTTTACAGGTTCTGTGCGTTTCATGAATGTGCTCTAATCAGTTCATCTATACCATACTCAGAAACAAAATTGGGTTTTATGCCCTATTATTTTCTCGTGTTACCAAGCTTGAATTTCGAAGCAATCTTCCTATCAGCTTGCGAGAACAAACTCTGCGGTCAAACGAAAAAAGACACGCGCAAAAAATCTAATTTTGAGCCCGAGTATGGTATAAACGTAATAGATACAGGATTTATACTCAATGGGGCGCAAATAATTGAATTTTCCGCCACAGACCTCTAACGCATTGTTGAGAACATCCCTGAGCGATTAGAATCTTGAATTATATGTGGATTGTTTGTTGTCGGAACTGTGCTTACCTCACCTTCTTCAGGAGCAAGTTTGTAGCAACTCGTTAAAGCAAAGGACGCAACGCATGCAATCAAGATTAAAATACGCATAAAAAGCCCATCTTATAGATCCATAAATTTTACTCTTAAAGACGGAAAATTACATCTAAAATTATTTCTTTTTAGACTTGTAGATTTTTTTCTTTGGATGGATTGCCGTATATTCTTCATATTTACGACATCCATGGTTCTTCATATATTCAAATTCTTATTCATATACTTTAGCCAAAGCATCGCTCTCCAAAACTAAAGCATTTTCTTGATGTTGATAGTGTGCGTCGTATGTAAAATTAAACGATCCGGTCCATACAGTTTGTCCGTTAAACACACAGAATTTATCGTGCATCAAATGCCGATTAGAAAATTTTCTGTCTTTTGTGACCCTTTTTTTCATCTGAGGGTCCCAAACATAGACAGGGATATTTTCATCGATCATTTTTTTTAAAGGACTGCGTATTTTCACTGAAAATGGATCGACGATGACTTGGACATCAACCCCCCTTTTTTTTGCTTCGATCAAAGCGCTTGCAACATCACGATGAGTCAGACAATAAATAGCGACATGAATGCTTTTTTCTTCCATATCGATCAGATCACATAATCGGTCAGCCAAACGATCAGAAGGAGAAAAAAATGCCTGGACAGACTGGGGTTGGATTTTAGCGCTCGCTCCGACAAGGTGAGCTGAAAAACTCATCAACAGGATCAATAAAGTCAAACGCATAACGTTCCATTAATTTTGAAAAAATGCTAACATGAAAGGATCATTCTTAAGAAGGCAATCATGCGTGCGATATATTTCGATACTGAGACAACAGGCGTTCGTTCCGATAAAGACCGCATCATTGAGATTGCTGCCTATGATCCTATAGAAGACGCATCCTTCGTCAGGTTGATCAATCCGGGGATCGCAATCCCTCCTGAGGCCAGTGCAATCCATAAAATTACCGATGATATGGTTGCTGACAGCCCTAATTTCGAGGCCGTAGGCCTTGAATTCTGTGAATTTTGTGGTGACGATGCCGTCTTAATTGCACACAATAATGATGCCTTTGACAAATTGTTCCTCGCTGCGGAGTTTAGCCGCGCTGGCATCCCATTACCAGATTGGAAATACCTCTGTACACTCAAATGGGCGCGTAAATACCGTCCTGATTTGCCACGCCATACTTTACAATCCTTGCGCGAAGTGTATGGGATTCCTGCTAATCAAGCACACCGTGCGCTCGATGACGTAGTTGTGCTCCACCGCGTCTTTTCAATGATGATCGATGATCTCTCAATTGATACAGTGTTCGAGCTTCTTCAAAACAGCCCCGCCCTTTCAAGAATGCCTTTTGGAAAGCATCAAGGGAAGCCACTTGAAGAGGTCCCCAAAGATTACTTGGAATGGCTTCTTAAAAGCGGGGCTCTCGATAAACCAGAAAATCTAGCTTTAAAAGCTCAACTAGAAAAATTAGGGCGTCTGTGAACATAGGGATCATCGGGTGTGGTTATGCAGGGAAAGCAATAGCTACCCTCTGGCGTGAGCGCGGCGCTTTTGTCACAGCAACAACTCGTTCAGAATATAATCTTCCTTTAATCAAGCCTTATTGCGACTAAACATTGATCTTCAGCCCTGACTCTCCTTACTCACTTCCTCAATTGCTCGAAGAGAATTCCGTAGTTTATATCTGTGTTGCTCCTAAAGGCAACCAGTCATATGAACAGACTTACCTGCATACTGCCCAAGCAATCAGCAAAATCCTTGCAACAACGCAGAACCACGGAACTATTGTTTATTTGAGCTCTACGTCAGTGTATGCAGAAAGTGAAGGACGTTGGGTAGACGAAGGATCTCTGCTCGACGAAAAAGACCCTCATGCACACATCTTGATCGAAACAGAAAACACATTCCTCGATTGCAAGAATGAAGATTGGCAAGTTGTTGTCGTGAGGCTAGGAGAAATTTATGGCCCAGGACGAGACCTTAAGCAAAAGGCCCACTATTATTTAGCGCACCCTGGAGCTTTTTTCGGAGAGAACTATACTAACATGGTCCATATTGATGACATTGCACATGCTGCTCATTATGTCATCAACTCTTCACTGACAGGCATATTCAATCTCGCAGATGACGAACATCCAATTCGCAAAGAGCTTTTTGCAAAGATCTGCTCCACTTACAATATTCCACCTATCACTTGGGGTAGTTTAAAAAACCCTGTCCATGGAAAAAACAAGCGTGTCTCAAACGATAAAATCGTTCGAACAGGGTATCAATTTGTTCATCCGGAGCGAGAATTTTAATTATATTGAAAATAATTTACTTGTCGAAATACTCTTTGGCCGTCAGTTTTAACTCCGGAGGAGAATATGAAACTGTTGTTAGCGCTAAACGTATTAATCGCAGGAACAGCATATTGTGCTGAAACATATATCGATTTCGAGGACTCAATTGAATACGTCCACAACGAAACTGGGTTGTACAAAAAGATCTATATCAACAGCGATGATGTGCAAATATCCGGCTCAAAACTCTTACTTAAAAGAGCAAATCACAGCCTTCCAATAAATTCTTTGC